>DASTZJ010000354.1:0-7780 GCA_035764345.1 Candidatus Udaeobacter sp. | reverse complement strand
TGGCGCCGTTGGCAACGGCAGTGGCGTCGGCGAGGGAGTTGGCATTTCCAGTGGCGTCAGTAACATTCCGCTATTCGTCTGTAACACGCCGCCGGAAAGCAGCACGTCTTCGACACGATAAAGATCACCTTTGCCCGCGACATTCTTTCCTTCGCCCGATGTCGATCTTCGATAGAAACGCTCCATCTCATCGAGGTGAAATGGTCGCGAGCCGCGCCGCCCGAACACGACAGTTTGCCCGCCTGTTTCATCTACGACGCGGTCGCGTTCCAGACCGCGCGAAACACAGATCGCTTCGCCTGTCGTGTGATAGGTCGCGATCAACTTCGGATTGGGTCGCGGGCTGAACCCTTGTGCACCTGGGACTGTATCGGGCGAAATGAGTTGGACCACGCGCAATCCGTTCTTGCCATCGGCGACGAGCGCGAATTCCGATGCATTTACACTGCCTATTTGTACTGCACGCGTATCGTTCAATACGCCACCTGCAGTGAACATCTGGTCGATGAACGGCCGCTCTGGATTCTCAACATCCACAACCGCGAGACCCTCGGGCCCGTTCGCGACATACGCGTAAGTGCGGGCGACATACAGGCGACCCGCGTGCTTAAGCCGCACGGTCGCACGCGAGATTGGAATCGGTCGTGTCGGTTCGGTGAGATCGACAATCTTCAGTCCGTCGTCATCGGTGATAAATCCGTAGCGGAACTGGATTGCGATGCAGCGCGGATTGCGCAGGAAACCATTCGTTAGGCTGCCAGCGATACGCGGATGCATCGGATCGCTAACATCGATAACGTACAATCCACGCGGGGTAGTCATGTAGAGCCGATGTCCCGCTGCGGCCACAAATGTGGCGCCAGTCAAAACGCCGTTTGGATTGAAACGGACGGTTTCACTTTCCTTGAGAAAATTGTTGTCGGGATTTCCATCAACCAGCGTGGCGACGTTGCTGATGATTAGGCCTTCTTCGCGGTCAGAGATGTAAGCAAATGCATAGAAGAGATCGATCGGTTGCTCTTCATTTTCGGGAATGTGTTGGCGCCCAGGATCGAGCGCAAGCGTGCTCGGCAGCGCAACGCTCGTTGCATATTTCGTGTGAATGCGCGTGCGTTGACCAAGCGGTGACACCGGCGCACTGACGATGCGTTCGGAAAATCCTTTCTGGTCGATGTTGGCGACGTCGAAAACTTCAAAGCCGCCGGGACCGTTGGCCGTGTAAAGATATTCGCCACGCAAAACGATATCTTGGATGTCGTGCCCGCTGTGTTCATATGCTTCGGTAAGGAGCGAACCCCCATCCACATGTTTTTTGTAATTAGCAGGATAAGCGATCAAGTGAAGGTGACTCCCAATGGCCGCCTGAGGCTCGTCGGGTTCGGTCCACACGACAGCGTGGAATCCATGGCGTCCCTCTCCGACATAGGCGTAACGCCCAAAGAAATTCACCGTGCCGGTGCCGAACCCTAACAACTGTGTCATCCAGGCATTGTTGTCGTTCTGCTTGGATAAGTGGCAGTCGGTGCAGTTTTTGGTCGTGCCAACACCGCTTGTCGTGTGTGGGAAATGTGGATTGAAGGCCTGCCCGCTGTAACCTTCCGCCGAAATAGTTTGCTGCTGGGAATAAACCCATTCCCGATTGGCATTTTGTGAGCTGACTACAACCGCGCTGGACGATCGGATAACAGCCATCCGGTTTTTCTTTACTGTGCCGTCGATGCCCAACATGAACACGTCGTCACGAACGACTTGCGGATTGTAAGTCGTGAAGTTTCGATCGGTGACGCCTTCGAATTTGTTTTGTGGTACCCGCTGATTCGCTTTCATCGGTAAGTGACAACCGAAACAGCTCGTCGCCCACGAAGTGTGACAGATCTGGCAATCCATTGCGCTGTTGTCGTGCGCGAGTGCAACGCGATTATGATAGCCGCGGACGGGACCACGAAAGCCGGGCTCGGTGGCTGCAGCTACAGGGCCGCCCCAAGTTTTTCCATCGCGCTGCAGTGTTTTCGCGTAAGCGGATTTGGGATTGTAGTGCGAGGAGAACGGATCGATCGTGTCGATCGTTTGCGGAATCTCCCAACGAATATCGGGCGACATGGAGGATTGTTGCCAAAGTTTGTTTCCTTCCCAAATAAAGCGTGGTCCAAATGGCGTGTTGCTGGTATTCAGCAAATCGATTTGGCCCGCGTTGCCGCTTGTGACCAGTGTTGGCCGACGGTCGATTGTGCCGTGGCAATCGACGCAGGTAATCGCGGTGGCGTTGCGTGGCTCGCCGTAGAGCATGCCGTTGCCGTGAACGTCCAGAAGAAAGTGGCAATCACCGCACTGCATACCACGGGCGAGGTGCACGTCTTTCAAGTGCACAGCTTTTGCAAATTTCCGGGGATCATTGTTGCTGATGTTGTTATCATCGAGATCGAGCAAGTTACCCTTACGGTCATGTTTGAAGATGGCGCGGAACACCCAACCGTGTCCGTGATAATCGGCAAATTGTGTGTGCTTGAGCTCCGGATTTAGTTCTGCGACGTGGTCGAGGAAATCCTTGTCGCTCCAAAGCCCACGGGCTGCGGCAGCTTCCGGGTTAATCATGGTTGATGACACAAGCTCGGCGTCAGTGGGATTATGTTGCTTGGCGGGATACATCAGTTCGCCGTCGGTTTCCTGGTCCCACCACGTGTAGCCGAGGTACGGATTCACAAAGAGATTCCCCTGATGCATGTGACAATTCATGCATTGACTCGACGGAATCGACCGAGTGAACTGATGAATAATCGGATGCCCGCGCTCGGTTTTCGGAATCGAGTTGTCGAGCGTAAAACTCAAACCCTGGTGTCCGTACTTGCTCCACCAGCTGGAATTCGTCGGCGAACGATCATTCGCGTAGACCACGTGACAGGCCGAGCAACCGCTTGACCGATAATCGCCCGGATGATCGTTCGACCCAAAAAATCCAAGAAGCGGATCGTGCAAGCGCGTTTTTTGCAAGCCGAGAAACACGGGGTCAGTGCGATTCAGTGTGCCGAGTCCGCGCTCGGACAACCGATTGCGCGGCCGGCCGTTGGGTTCGTCACTTGTTGGAAGTCCCAACTGTAATTGCTTTTCGCCGCCTTTTTCGAAAATGCGCAAAACGTTTCCAGGATTACTTAGATTGAAACGCGGCAAGGGCTCGATGAAGGGCAGAATGCCTGCGACACGCGTACCCCTCGGGTTGACACGAGTATAGTTGACCAAGCGAAGTGGCGCGCCATCTGCGGCATAGGCCTGACCGAAACGATAATTTTTCAAGTAGAAGCTGCCATTATTATAAAGAGCCGCGCCCCACAGCATCGCGCCGTGATTCATCATGCTGTGATCGACGTTGCGAATGATTTCGCCGTGGCAAAGGCCGCAGGCTTGTTGCGCTACACGCAAATCGCCGGGATTGAGGAAGCGAATAAACTCCGGCGATTCGTGGTTCAGCCACGCATTTGAATTCGGTGGAATCGCAGATGTCTTCCAGAATTCCTTGTTCTTGGGTAGGATGTGTGCCTGCTCTTTGGTAAGGCCGCGCGCGGGATTCCCGCCGTGACAATCGATGCACCCCAAAACGACGTGCTCGGCTTTATGCATCGGCTCGATGCCCTGATGGCATTGCAAACAGCCAACACTCTTCGCATCTGCTTGGCTTTGCGTTTGATCGATCCAATTTCGCGGTGGTAAAGCCGTGCGTGCGCTCGTCGATTCCTGAACAGGAACGGAAGTCGGTGGCCCGTACCCGGAAGAATCCTGTGCATGCGCGTGACACGCGAGCACGAAGCTGAACGCGACTATCGGGTAACGCTTCAGTGCTTCAGCGGTATCGCGATTCAACGCCATATCAATACGTCAGCGTCAACGTCGCGATTGCGCTGTAAAGAAAATCATCCACGTGACCAGCGGATGGCCCTGGAAATCCAAAGACCGGCTTGGTGTTTGCGCGGTAAATATCTTTGTAACCCCAGCGAGGGACCAAGAAGCCAGCCCCGGCCGTGACAATAATGTTGTCTGTAAGTAGCGGTCGCCATTGAAACCCTGCGCTGCAATCAAGTGCGAAATCGTTGCTTGCATGATTGGTAAAAAGAACTAACTCGGTTGTCGCTGTGTCGACAGTGCGAATGTAATTCACATTCATGAAACCTTTTAGTTTCGGTGTGATATCAGCGTCCAAGCCGTAGCCGACAATAAATGCACCAGGATTGACGAAGTTCGATTGACCTTCCGATTTGCTCGTGCGTAAATCGATTACCAGACTGTCGCGTTGTTTAAAGTTCACAGCTGTGCCGCCAAGATTAAAACCCTGGTGAGAGAAAAAACTGAACGGACCGCCGATAAAAAATGGCCGGTCAAACACAGTGTCGAACCCAGTAGCCATCGAGTTGGTCGGATTGTGATCGCCGCTGGCGTAAAAAATGGACAACTTGTGGCGCAGCCAATCCTTATCCACGGAAAGCTCGAGCGCTGCCATCTGCGCACTGATTTGAACGCGTCGGCCGGCGATGCCGTTTAAGCCGTCCTCGCCGAAGACCTGATAAAATGCGTGGTCTATGTTGAGCCAGCCGATGTGTCCATCGCCGGTCCAGCCGAGGTAGTACGCTTGCACGTAATGGTCGGCAACTGTGCCGATGGGCGCGGGACGCGTTATGAAGCCATTCTTGTCGTAGTGCCGGCTAATATCGTCGAAATTGGCCAGGAAAGTCAGCTCGCCGGTGTAACCTTTCCAAATCAAATCCTGCCGGAAAATGTTGGCCACCAAAATCTGCTGGTCACGCCGGCTAAACTCATTCAGGTCCGAGTAGGTATCCTTTTCGAGCATGTCAAAGGCGGCGATGTTGTATTGCCAGCGGTTGTTGTCGTAGTTACCAAAGATGCGGACGCCAAGATTGGTATCGTTGAAAATAAAACCACGAAAATCGCTGACGAACGGTTGAATGCCGGCGCGCATCGAGATGAAGTCGTAATTGTTCGACAAATCGCGCAGATGGATCTCGCCGAAAGCTTCCTGTAGCGCGAAGAACTCCTTTTCTCGAGTGGTGCCCTGTTGCGGATTCGGATTCACCACGTTCCGCTCTTCCACGTCGATATAGTTGTGATTGTAAACACCAAGGACGCGCAGCGCCCAATCGACAGGTTTGAAGGCTGTCTCGCCTTTGAAAAGATCGAGACCGATTGAAAAATCGTTCGAGTAAAAGAGCTGGTCGCCGCGCCCGAAAAACTCGGAACTGTTCGGGCGCTCCGTGCTGACGCCACTCGGCGTCGGTAGCTTGCGCGCTTCAAATTGGAAGAAATCTTCTGCGGTAATGTTGAGAAAAATATCCTGCCCAAGAATCGGCGCGTCGCCTTTGAACTTGCTTTGCAAGTAGGGATGCCAAAGGCGCAAATCGGATTGATACGGCGTCTCGGTCGAAGGATCGGCATAACGTTTCCAGCGGCCGAAGCCGATGAACCAGCGGTTCGTCTCCGGCAGCGAGCTGGGCAGCAAACCTTCGCCTTGTTCGGATAGTGGATAGGTCTCGTATGGCAATTTCCTCCGGCGCGGCACGATTTCGCGCACGCCCTTACGCGGAAGTTCTAGTGAACGCGGAAGCGGTTCTTCGCCGTATTCAGGAAGCTGCGGCAGTACCGGCGGAAAAAGTTCCGGCGGCGCTTCGGGTTCTATCCGCTGGGAAGCACCAGGATCAGGATTAAATTGGGATGGCGGCAACGTTGCCTCTTCGTACTGTTCGTTCTCTGCGAAGAGAATCGTATTTGCGAAAGTCCAGTCGCGGCGAAGCGAGAGGACGTATGGAGCCGGATCGGATTCAACGGTCTGGCTACAAACGACCGCCAGGTTGATCCGGATTGAGAGTGCCAGGAACGTCACGGTTTTGCAGCGCAAAACCACGCCTGCGTCCGGCCATGCTAACCAGCGCATGGGAGCAGAGTATGCCGCAAACGGCTTCGAACTTGCAAGCTCACGCGCACCTGATCATCGCAAAAACCGAGCGCACCAGGTCCTTCCTTTTTTGATGGTAAACCATCATGGAAGCTAGTAGACGGATTTACATGAAGCGCCGCGCGCTGCTGATTTTTGCTGCCGCACTTTTTCTCGCGCCTTCAGCGTTCGCTCAACTTACCTCAGGGGACGTGCATAGAATCATAGGGAACGCGGTCACGCGCGCGGCAACAATCTCAGCGAACAGCGTGGTCGCGGTGACTGACCGCGAGGGCAACGTTCTCGCCGTGTGGGTAGTGCGCGGCGGCATGGCGACGGACCCTGAGGTCGCCACGGCCGTTTCAAAAGCTGGTACCGCGGCCTATTTGAGTAGCAATCAAAACGCTTTCACGTCACGCACCGCTGGGTTCATTATTCAACAACATTTTCCACCCGGCGTCATCAACGCCGCTCCTGGACCGCTCGTCGGAGTTGGTCTATCGAATCTTTTTATTTCTGACATCAACAAATTCCGCGGCCCCGGCAGCGTAATCCTATTCAATCAGCAGCCCGGATTATCTCCATTTCCGATCAAGGCGGTGCGATTCAGCTCGCTCGACGGCTCGCCGGGCGGCATTCCGCTTTACAAAAATGGCGAGTTAGTCGGCGGAATCGGTGTGACGGGAGACGGAGTACCCGGACCGATCCCGAATTTTCGCGCGGAAAATCCGTTCATTTTTATTGCTGGGCCCGACAAAGACGAAGACATCGCGCTTGCGGGGCAGCAAGGCTTTGCGCCCGCCTCGTCGATTACTGCAGACAATGTGTTCATTAACGGTATCCGACTTCCTTACACGAACACATCGACACCCAAGGCGAAGAGAAAGAAGAAAAAGACCGCCCTTCGAGGGAATGAGGACCCGAACTATCCGCTCAGGGGCGCGCCGCCACGATTTCCCTATCCAAGGACGACCTTCGGCGGCGTAACTGGCGAACTCCGGCAGCCGGTGATCACCGATCCGCTTTTCCCGGCGCCGATTGATGGACAAGCGCGACTGACTGCGACCGAGGTAACGAACATCATCAATTTTGCCGCTGATCGGGTACGGATCACGCGCGCGGCCATTCGGTTGCCTATCGGCACGCAAATGCAGGTCTTCATCACCGTCGTGAACAATCCAAACGCGCCGGGAGTTGCGCCAACCGTGCTTGGAACATTCCGAACTGGCGAAGCGACACTGTTTAGCTGGGATGTCTCGGTGCAAAAAGCGCGCACCGTGATTTACTATTCGACCAATGACTTTCTCGGTTTCGGCTTTAATGCTGCGATGTCGGTGCGGACAGTCGGGTTTCTCGCCCAATGCAATTATCCGCCTGGAATCGACGGCAACCCGCAGGGTCCGTTTAATGGGCAGCAGGAGAGGTTCTCCGGCCTGTTGGGCAACCATTGCAATCCCGCCGGGATCACGCTCGATCCAACTCCTCCGCTCAACCCGGCCCTCCCGAATGGAATCACGATTTTTCCCGGCGCGTTTGGGCTTTATCGGCATGGCGTGCTGATCGGCGCAATCGGCGTCAGTGGTGATGGCGTAGATCAAGACGACATCGTCGGGGCGTCGGGCACGCATGATTTTCTTGCGCCGCTTTCAATCAGGGCCGATCAACTTTTTTTTCGCGGAACTCGTTTGCCCTACGCAAAATTCCCGCGTGACCCAGGGATTTGCTGCCAATGACGTTGCCGACTGATGTTCGGCAGGAACTCTGGGCAGCGTCAGCACGGAAAGCTCTTAACTGGCACCCTTGGCTGGCGTGATGATGCGTTCGATCCGCGCGGCGCGACTTACGTGC
>DASTZJ010000353.1:0-13323 GCA_035764345.1 Candidatus Udaeobacter sp. | reverse complement strand
GCTTGGCGGTGGCCATTGCTTCCCCCATGGAAATTCGTTTCGGATTTTTCCGTCCCGCGCTTCGGGCGTCGCGCCGCCTTCGTTAGGCAGGCCGACAGCCGCGCTCCATTCCAGGTCGGTCGGCAACCGATAGAATTGTCGCTCTTCAATCACGCCTTCTTCGTGCTCTTTTTCGGTCAGCCACTTGCAAAATGCGTTCGCGTCGAACCAATTCACCTTCACGACCGGATCCGTTGCATTCTGTGCAAAATCCGGCGAGTCCATGCGGCGCCCCGTTGCGCGGCAAAAGGCTTCGTAGTCCTGCACACGTGTTTCCCAAATTGAAATGCGTATATCGCCGAGCGGAACGAATTTCATGCCTAACGAATTTGTCCAGATCTGGCGAGGCTCCGGGCCGGCAATTTTCTCCAAACGCGCAGCCAGGAACGTCTGCTGTTGCGGTTCGACCTGGCCGGTGATCGAGGTCGATTTGTAGCCGGCCAGCCGCAGATCGTAATTTACCTGGCCGGGTTTGACTTCTTCGATGACGAGCGGCGTTTGGCCGAGCTCGTGCCCATTCCCAAGCACCGTTGCACCACCGGGTGCACTCGTAATTTTCACGCTGCCGTTAGCAAAAACAAAGTGCGCGGAATTATCATGGTGCCCTTCCACCGCCAGCCTTTGCCGTTCTGCAGGCCAACCGTGGAGTTGCGCCACCAGTTCGTGCGGACGCGCCGGAAGCTCGATTCGCAACGGCGTCCGCCCGCGCAATGTTCCATCGACAAGAACTTCCGCGCCGGCCGGTTCGCTGGTAATACTTACAAGGCCATTGACAAACGCGAATGATTTTCGCGCAGTCTCGCCGCGCTGGATCTCAACGTCGTCGCGTATTTCCCAATCGCCGCGCTTCGCAATGAGCACGTACTTGCCGGTCGGAAGATCGGCAATTTTTTCCGGTGCAACTCCGGCACGCGAAATCTGGCCGTCATCGCTGCTCAAAGAAAACTGCGCTCCGGGCGGATCAGATTGAACATCCAAGGCGCCTTTGCTCCGTGCCAAACGAAAAACGGGCGGCTCAAATGATTTCCCGCTGCCAAGATCGATAATCGTCTCGATCGCATCGTATCCCGGAGTCATGATGCGCAATTTGTATTTGCGCGGCTCCAGCTCGTCGAAAGTCGTGGGGCTTTTTTTGATATGATCCTCGAGCAAAACCAACGCGCCGGGCGGCTCCGTGCGGATTGTCACTTGCAAATTAAGGTCTGGCATCGCCGGACCAGGCGAGCGCGACCAAATGGTGAAGGCGATGCCCGCAATCAGCAAAATGGACAATGCGGCGGCAGCCATCTTTATTCGCGATTTCTCTCGCGGCCGACGTTCGCCTCGCTTCAACGCTGCGAGGTCATCGCGCATCTGCGCGGCAGACGCGTAGCGCTTGCGCGGATCATTGGCGCACGCTTTCACCAACACCTCGTTCAACCGGAGAAGCGCTTCCTTATCCGGACGCATGCTCAGGCGCGAATCGATTTCCGGAAAATCGAGCCGATCTTTTCCCGAACTGATTTCGTAGAGTAATTTGCCGAGGCTGAAAATGTCCGCCTCCGGCGTGCCGGGTCCTTCGGGTGGTACATAACCTTCCGTACCGACGAAGGAGCGTTGCCCGGTCGCAGCGACCAATCCAATATCCGCCAACTTCGGTACGCCATCGACGAAAATAATATTCGACGGTTTGATGTCGCGATGAGTGAGGCTATGCGCGTGCAGCGCCTGGAGCGCGTCCGTTAACGAGAGGCCGAGCTGAATTGATTCCGAAGCGGAGAGGCGTTTCTGCCGGTCAAGGTCGGTCTTAAGCGTGCGCGGCGCGTAATTGAGGATCTCGATATTGCGGCCGGCCACGTGATCATCGGCCAGCTCCATGATGTAATACAGATATTCTCTCGTCCGACCAACGTGCAAGATGTCCACGAACCCCGCATGCGCGCGGGAGATCGGTTCGAAGCTGGACATGCCTTGGAATTCGCGTTGAAACGCGCGTTCGCTTTCGAACGTACTGCGATAGACGACTTTCACCGCGCGTAACGCGCCAGTGAGACTGCGCGCCAGCCAAATTTCGCCATAGGCACCACGCCCGATCACACGCAACACTTCGTGATCCGGAATAAGCGGGATGGTCGCGGAAACTTCTTCGGGAATGAGCGCGATTTTACACAGAGCGTGTGCGCAACGCAATGGTAGGGCGCGACGGCCGGGCGCGACGCGCATGCTCGCGTGTCCGGCGAGCGTGTCCTCGCGATCGCAAACTTTCCTTAACGGTTCTAATCGCCCCATGAGCAACCGAATTACTCGACGGTTCGTTTCGGCGCGACGCCGAAACCACACGCGCGATGCCTGCGCGCTATCCAGAGCGCTCCAGCGCTTTGATCTCCTTTTTCAAAAGCGCGGTAACTCGGTGACGAGCGAGATAAACCTGGCCGATGTTCACGTGAAGTCGCTCTGCAACCTTTTGCGCAGGCCATTCTTTGCGCACATAGCAATCGAAAATCTGGAACTGCTTCGGATCGACTTTCTTTTTTACGCCCGCGATCGCCGCGGCGAACAAATTTTCCTGCCACTCTTTTTCCCAAACCGCCTCCAGATCGACAACATTTGAATCGGGCATGCGTTCGATTGTCGCCGTCTGGGGATCGTCGGCTGACGTGGAGCGCCTTGTGTTCGCCGGTTCGCGTTTGCGGAATTCATCTGCGATGCGCCATCGGGTGATCTGGAGAAGCCAGCCTTTGAACGAGCCGATGGCCGGATCGTACTTCAACTTATCGATCTTCTTCGCGACGGCGATGACCGTTTCCTGAACCACCTCCTGCGCCTCGGCATCCGTCAAGCCGCATTTACGCGCCGTTGAGTAGATCAATTTCCAGTAGGTATCGAAAAACTCCTGCCAACGGCGTTGATCGTCCCAGTTGGCCAGTCGATCGACGAGGCTGCGCCGCGTAGCGAGCAGGCCGGCCTGTTTCATGTTGACCTTTCATAGCGCAGTTCTGCCCTGCGACACAATTACTATCGATTTTCTGAAAGATTTACCCTCCACTGGACGTATCCACAGTATGAAAACGCCAGTTCCTCTCTTGAAGCTAACTAAAGCCGCCTCCAAAGGGGCCGCGATTTGTCGCAAAATTTCGGGCCAAATCTTCGGCGACCTCTCCTGGCACCGGCCCGGATGGATCAATCGATTCGGGAATGGGTGGGACAACCTTAATCGCCGGCATCCGCGTCTGATGGCAGCGGCGATTATTGTGATTTTTCTGCTCTCGTGCGCGGGAGTCTGGACCTTGAACTGGTACCAACATCAACCGAAACCGCGCCGCGTGACTGTTCGCGTCCAACCGATTGAAATCACGAAGTTGGAGAAAGACCTGAAGTTTCCCCGGCTCGTCCTTTACTTCAGCGAACCGGCCGCGCGCTTGGAAGATTTACACAAGCCGGCGCTGCAAGGCGTGCGGCTCGAACCGAAAATCGGCGGGGCCTGGCATTGGGCAAGCGGCGACGTTCTCGTTTTCGAGCCGACCGAAGACTGGCCAGCCGACCAAAAGTTTCGCGTCATCTTCGACAAGAAATTCTTCCCGCGCCACATCTTGATGGAGCGGTTGACCTATGAAGCGCAGACACCGCCGTTCGCGATCGCGATCAAACAACTCGAGCTATATCAGGATCCCTCCAATCCGACGCAGCGACAGGTGACGGCCACACTTGAACTGACGCATGCAGTCGAGCCGGGGGAGCTTGAGCGACATATTCAATTGATCATGATTGGCGGATCGAGCGTGTTTCCGCCGTCCGAGTCGCCGCCGCATTTCGCGATCACTTATGGATTGCATAATCGACTGGCGTACTTGCGTAGTTCGCCCGTCACGCTTCCTGAGCGCGAAGATTTCATGAAGCTCGATGTGAGCAAGGGCGTACACACGGTACAGGGAGGCGCGCAAACACATGATGCGATCGAAGAGAAAGTACGTATTCCCTCGACGGCAACCGCGTTTCAGATCGATTCGATCACGGGCACGATCGCGCGTAACAAAAATGGTGAGCCGGAACAGGTCCTCATCGTAAACACCAGCGCGGACATCAGCACGGGCGATCTGGCGAAAGCGGTCAAGGTTTGGCTGCTGCCAAAACGAGAACCGGAAACGACTGAAAAAACGCAAACACCCGAAACGGAAACTGCCGACCAAAGCGCATCCGCCGGCGCTGACTCGGAAGAAGACGAATCCGAGGAGACAAGTAGCGAAAGCTCCAACGACGAAAATTCAAAATGGCAAAGTCCAACCGACGTTCCTGACGACGTCCTAGAGCAGGCTAAACACATCGAGATCACGCCTATTCCCTCGGAAAAGGCGCAGGATCGACAACATGCGTTTCGTGTGCGCGTGGAAACGGATGGTGAGCTTTACATCCGAATCGCGAAAGGCGTGCGCGCGTTTGGCGATTATCCGCTGATGGAAGATTACAACGCGGTCGTCGCCGTGCCGGAGCTGCCGCGCGAAGTCCAAATCGAGGGTCAGGGCGGCTTGCTTGCGTTGAATGGCGAACGAAAATTGTCGATCCGATCGCGTGGCCTGGCAGCGATCGAATACGAAATCGCGCGCGTCGCAACCACCCAGATTAATCACCTCGTAAGCCAGACCCAGGGCAAATTCGAGGACCCGGAATTCCGCGACTCGCATCTGTTCAATCAGGAAAACATCTCGCGGATCGGGCTCGAACAGCAGCCGATAGCGCTAGAAAACAAGTGGAAAGCAAATTATTCGGCATTCGATTTTTCCGAGCAGCTGCGCAAACCGGCCGACGGCGGGAGCGAACGCGGACTTTTCTTCCTGACCGCGCGCGGTTGGAACCCATTAACGAAAAAGCCAATTCGCTCGGTCAAGGACAGCCGATTTCTTCTCATCACGGACGTTGGAATTCTGACGAAGAAAAATACCGACGGCAGCAGCGATGTTTTCCTGATCTCAATCAAAACCGGCAAACCGATCGTCGGCGCGACAGTGGAGATTCTTGGCAAGAACGGCGTACCGATTCAGACCTCGAAAACTGCCGAAGATGGCCATTGCACTTTTCCGTCAGTCGAGAAATCCGAGCGTGAAAAATCGCCGGTCGCGTTCGTGGCGCGCAATGGAGACGACATTGCGTTCCTGCCGTTTGCACGGGATGACCGTGTGCTGAATTTCTCGCGATTCGAGATCGAAGGCGCAGAGAACATCGGGCCTGATGGCCTCGACGCATTCGTTTTCACCGAGCGCGGCGTATACCGGCCCGGTGATGAGATCCATATCGGCGTCGTGGTGAAGCAGCGCAATTGGCAGGGAAATCTCAAGGGATTGCCGGTCGAAACGGAAGTTGTTGATGCGCGCGATCTCCGGGTACAAACGAAAAAGCTCACACTGCCAGAAACCGGTTTTGTCGAGCTCAGCTATACCACCGCCAACGAATCGCCCACCGGTGTTTACACAGTCAATGTTTACCTGATCAAGGACAACAAACGCACAACGCTGCTTGGATCGACAACGGCAAGCGTAAAGGAATTCCTGCCGGACCGGATGAAAATCGAGACGCGCCTTTCAAAGGCAGCGCCGCACGGCTGGATTAATCCAAGCGACATGCATGCCTCAATTGCGCTGGCTAATCTCTACGGCACGCCGGCCACCGATCGACGCGTTACCGGCCGGGTCGAGCTCGCGCCAGCATCATTTTCGTTTCCGGAATTTCGGGATTTCATTTTTTTTGATCCGCTCTTCGACGAGAAGAAGAATCGACGAGAGCAATCGGTAGATCTGGGCGAAAAGAAGACCGACGACCAGGGACATTCCGAGTTCGACTTGCAGCTCGAACGATTCGCCGACGCGACCTACTCGATGCGCTTCATTGCAGAAGGTTTCGAAAGCGAAGGCGGTCGCAGCGTCACCGGTGACGTCAGCGCGCTCGTGTCGGCGCTGCCTTACGTAATCGGTTGTAAAACCAGAGATGACCTTCGTTATATCGAGATGAACAAACCGTGCGGCATTGATTTGATCGCGGTTGATCCGCAGCTCAACCGGATCGCAGTCGAAAATATCACACTCAACATCATTGCGGAGGAATATGTTTCGGTGCTGAAGAAGCAGGAGAACGGCAATTACGCTTACGAGTCAGTGCTGAGAGAACGCCCCACAAAATCGGAGAGAATCGCGATTTCGGCCAATGGTCTGAATTACACGCTTCCGACCGGAGACCCTGGCAATTACGCGCTTGAATTGCGCGACGATCAAAATCGCACGTTAAGCAAGCTGCACTTTTCGGTGGTCGGCAAGGGCGGTGCGACCAGCGCGCTGGAAAAGAACGCCGAGCTCGAAATTAAACTCGACCGCAAAGAATACCGAGCTGGTGACGATATCGCGATCAGCGTGACCGCCCCCTACGCCGGCAGCGGCCTTATCACCATCGAGCGCGAGAAAGTGTACGCTTATGCTTGGTTTCAAACTAACACGGCCAGCAGCATCCAGCATATTCGCCTGCCCGAAGGTTTTGAAGGCAGCGGTTACATTAATGTCGCCTTTGTCCGCGCTCTGGACTCAAAAGAAATTTTTGTCAGCCCTCTCAGCTACGGCGTTGTCCCCTTCACGGCCAATGTCGAAAAACGACGGCTTAAGATCGATATCGAAACCGCCGCGACGGCCAAGCCCGGTGAGGCGCTGCACATCGGTTACAAGACAGATCGCCCGGGCAAGATCGTGATCTTCGCGGTCGATCAGGGAATTCTCCAAGTTACCAATTACAAAACGCCGGATCCACTCGCCTATTTCTTCCGAAAATGCGCACTCGGCGTCGAGACTGCGCAGATTGTCGATCTTATCATTCCGGAATTTTCGCTTCTCCGCTCCCTCTCTGCTTTCGGGGGCGACGGCGGCGAAGTTCAGAAATTGAATCCATTCAAACGTGTCACGGAGAAGCCGGTCGTGTTTTGGTCCGGCATTGTCGACGCCGATACGACGCGTCGCGAAGTGATCTACAACGTGCCCGATTTCTTTGACGGCACAGTAAAGGTGATGGCCGTCGCGGTCTCGAGCGAGACCACCGGAGCTGCGGATCGCGAAGCGCTGATTCGCGGGCCATTTGTCGTTACTCCTAGCGCTCCGGTGCTGGCCGCTCCGGGCGACGAATTTGAAGTCGGCGTAACCGTTGCGAACAACGTCGAGGGTTCTGGCGCGGATGCGGAAATAGCCCTGCGCGTGGAAACTTCCGAGCACCTGTCGATCATCGGACAGTCGATCCAGAAATTGCGGATCCCGGAAGGACGCGAACAGAGCGCGACGTTCCGGTTTCACGTTAACGACGTTCTCGGCTCGGGCGAAATCAAATTCGTCGCCAGCCGTAACAGCACCGAGACGCGCCGGCGCGCGACGCTTAGCATTCGTCCGGCAGTCCCCTACGTGACGGACGTTCGCAGCGGTAATTTCAAAAAACGCAGCGTGGAAATTCCGATCACTCGCCAGATGTATTCCGAATTTTCCAAGCGCGACGCAGCAGTCTCAGCTTTGCCGCTCGGTCTCGCCCACGGCCTCGATGTTTACCTCAAAAACTTCCCGCACGGTTGCAGCGAACAGATTACGAGTGGCGCCTTTTGCCGGCTGATGCTGGCTGACGAAGCTGATTTCGGATTGAGCCGCGCCGAGATCAACAAGCAACTCGAATACACGTTTGGTGTGTTGCGACGCAGGCAAAATGATCAAGGGGCGTTCGGGTACTGGGCGCCGGAGACCGGAGAGAGCATCAGTTTCAATTCTGTTTATGTGATGGATTTCCTCAGCGAAGCCAAGGCCGCCGGCTTCCCCCCGCCGGCCGACATGTTCGCGAGCGGCCTGCGCAATTTGCAAAAGATGGTCGCGCGCGATCCGTCGAACTTTGAGGAGGCGCGAACACTGGCATACGGGATTTACGTGCTCACACGCGAAGGCGTCATCACCACGAATTACATCCTTAATCTGCGCGATTACCTTGATAAAAATGACGCGGACGAATGGGAAAACGATCTGACTGGGGTCTATCTGGCCGGAGCGCTCAAGCTTCTACATAAAGACAGCGATGCCGAGGATTTGATCGACAAGTTCAAGATGGACAATCGCACTTCGCGATCTTACGACGACTTTTGCCAGCCCCTCGGCGCCAATTCGGAATACGTCGCGGTGCTCGGGCGCGAGTTTCCCGCGCGGCTCAAAAAGATTTCAGCAGGACAGTTCGAACAAATTCTGCGGCCCATCGGGGATGGCGAGTTCAACACCCTTTCGGCTGCTTACGCTGTGCAAGCGCTGAAATCCTATTCGCACGCTGTCGCACAGAATTTGCCGACTCTGGCAATTGCCGAAGTGCACCGGGACAAACGCGAAATCGGTCTGACCAGCGGCGCAAAGATGATGCAGCGGGCCGCGTTTTCGAAAGACGCAACCGCGCTTCGATTCAAGAGCGCGGTACCGATGAGCGGGCTAGGTGCATTCTTTCAGGTCGTTGAAGCCGGTTTCGACCGACATGTTCCGGCGCAACCGCTTACCGCCGGGTTGGAAGTTTACCGTGAGCTGCTCGACAAAAACGATAAGCCGGTCACGCGTACCAAGCTCGGCGAACCGATTCACGTCCGTTTGCATGTGCGCAGTGTGCAAAACGAATCGGTGACCAACGTCGCGATTATCGATCTTTTGCCGGGCGGCTTCGAAGTTGTTGGTTCCTCCTTGCAGCCGGGAGTTTCTTCAATTCCTGGAGTCGATTATGTCGATGTTCGCGAAGACCGCGCCGTGTTTTTCGCGACCGCGTCAACGAGCGCTCTTGAGATCAATTATCAGATCAAATCGTGCAATCGCGGCGAATTTGTGGTGCCGCCTGTGTTCGCCGGGTCGATGTACGAGCGCAACGTTAAAGGCCAGGGTATAGGCGGACACATTACGGTGACGGAATAGGCGTTCGAGTTACGTAAAATGAAAATGCGTGTCATCCCGAATGAAGTGAGGGACCTCCCACAGGCTGATGGAACACGCTCGTTTCAAAGCGTAATCAAAGCTTCGTTGGAGAGGTCCTTCCCCGTTCGGCTTCGCGCTTGGGCGCTCCGCTCAGGGCTTCGACTATTTTTGCAGGGTAGCGGAGCCTGCCCTGAGCCTGTCGAAGGCCTCAGGATGACCGCGTTTGGAAATCGGCGGTTCAAAAAAGCGCTGCGCGCGTTCGTGTTTCTCTCCACGTTCGTTGCTGCGACCTGGCTGGCGTTGCCAAAGCCGCAGTTGCTCGATGGCATTTCATTTTCGCAGTGCGTTCGCGATCGAAACGGCAAATTGCTCAGGGTCACGCTTACCTCGGATCAGAAATTTCGAATCCGTACCCCACTGCGTGATATTTCGCCGGAGCTGATCGACGCCACTCTTCGATACGAAGATAAATATTTTGCGCATCATCCCGGCGTGAATCCCGTCGCGCTGATTCGCTCCGGCTTCGGTCTGCTGCATCTCGGTTCACGCACCGGAGCATCGACGATCACCATGCAACTGGCGCGCCTCCGTTTTCACCTGCAAACGCGGACGCCCGGCGGAAAATTCATACAGATCGTGCGTGCGCTCGAACTCGAGCGCCATTATTCGAAAGCGCAAATTCTCGAAGCGTATCTCAATCTCGCGCCCTACGGCCGCAACATCGAAGGTGTCGGCGCAGCGAGTCAGATTTATTTTGGCAAGACCGCCGCGCATTTGACCGGCCCGGAATCAATTGCCTTAAGCGTCATTCCGCAAAGTCCGGCGCGGCGCGCTTTGTTCGGCGGTCGCGAGAATCCGTCGCTCGATTCCGCGCAAAACAATTGGTATAACCGCGCCAGGACCGACACCTGTGCGCAATTTTCCGCGCGGCTTTTTCAGGCGCGCGCGCAAACCCAAACAAAAATGCTGGCGCCGCATTTTGTCCGGCAAGTTCTGGGACCAGATAAGGACCGCGACGCCATTGTCACCACGCTGGATCTGAATCGACAGGAATCTATCGAGCGGCGAATCACAGGCTACATCCGGGCAAATCGAAATCGCGGAATGCAAAACGCCGCCGCGATACTTGCCGATGTCCGCACGATGGATGTGCTCGCACAAGTTGGCTCCGCTGATTTCTTAAACGCCGAAATCCAGGGACAAGTGGACGGAACGCGCAGCCCGCGTTCACCCGGCTCGACGCTAAAGCCGTTCGTTTACGCGCTCGCGCTCGATCAAGGCCTGATTCATCCGTTGTCGATCCTTGCCGACGCCCCGCATAGCTTCGGCGATTACAACCCGGAAAATTTCGACCGCGAATTCCTTGGCCCGATCCGTGCCTCTGATGCGTTGGCACGCAGTCGAAATCTTCCCGCGGTCGAACTTGCGTCGCAACTGTCGCATCCGACACTCTACGAATTTCTTCGCGGCGCCGGCGTTGCATTGCCGCGTTCCGAATTGCTTTACGGGCTGGCGCTTCCGCTCGGCGGCGCGGAAGTGCCAATGGAAAATCTGGTGACACTTTACGCTGCGCTTGCCAACAAAGGAGAGCTGCGTCC
This sequence comes from Candidatus Udaeobacter sp., assembly GCA_035764345.1. GTDB lineage: Bacteria > Verrucomicrobiota > Verrucomicrobiia > Chthoniobacterales > UBA10450 > Udaeobacter. The sequence goes on along the minus strand of DASTZJ010000353.1, from coordinate 2,768 downwards.
GCTTCGGCGCCGATCGACCGATCCAATCCCGACCCGAGGTCGCCGCGTCATCACTCCCGAAGCTGCGTTTCTTACCCTTGAGATGCTGAACGTGCCGCGACCCGAAATGATGTATGCGGATTCCGGCCGCACAGCCCCGATTTTCTGGAAAACGGGAACGTCGCATGGTTTTCATGACGCGTGGTCCATTGCGGTTTTCGATCATTACGTTCTCGCGGTTTGGATCGGAAACTTTGACGGGCGGCCAAACGCAAATTTCATCGGGCGAACCGCTGCCGCACCGCTTCTGTTTCAAATCATCGACAGCCTCCGCGGGAACTGGCGGGAGCCTAACGAGCCGCATTTGCCGCCATCTGGCGCGAACCTGAAGCGCGTCGAATTTTGCACGGTCTCGGGTGATTTGCCGGGGCCGCATTGCACTCAGCAGGTGGAAGGCTGGTTCATTCCGGGTGTTTCGCCGATCAAAACCTGCGATGTGCATCAGGAAGTACTTGTCGATGCAGCGACCGGTCTGCGGGTGGCGATCGATGACGGAACGCGATCCCTCCGGCGCGAAGTTTACGAATTCTGGCCGAGCGACCTGCTGAAACTTTTTGAGCGCGCAGGCCTGCCACGGCGGCCGCCACCACCGTTTTTGCCTGGAACGGAGTCCGACCTCGCGGCGCGCATTGGAAATTCGCCGCAAATTATTTCTCCTGCCGGCGGATTCCTTTTCGCATCGTCAACCACAATCCCCTTGCGCGCCAAGACGGATGCCGATGTACGCGAAATTTACTGGTTCGCGGGTAAGACCCTTATCGGCAAGGCTGCGCCGCAAGAAGTAATTTCATGGAAGGCATCGCCAGGCCGATACGAATTGACCGCGCTGGACGATCATGGTCGATCTGTTTCGTCTGCGATCACGGTGCAATAGTCTTTAATCGGCACTTGAACACCTGTTGGCGTGACAGCAGCGTAACGCTCCATGTCTCGCCAATACACGCTGCAGCGCGCGTCTACATCGACATCGATCCATATCGATTACGCGACGGAGCTGAATGAGCAGCAACTGGCAGCCGTAACTGCACCGCCCGGACCGCTCCTTGTCATCGCTGGCGCGGGATCGGGAAAGACACGCACCCTGATCTATCGCGTGGCTTACTTGCTCGAAAACGGGATCGACGCCCGCAACATTCTGCTTCTCACATTCACCAACAAAGCTGCACGAGAGATGCTGGGTCGCGTCGCGAATTTGTTGCCGATCGATGCCAGCGGACTCTGGGGCGGGACATTCCATTCGGTGGGAAACCGGATTCTGCGCCGGCATGGCACCGCGCTCGGTTATTCGACCGGATTCACCATCATGGACCGCGAAGATCAAAAGGATTTGATTGATGCCGTTGTGGCCAGCGCAGGAATCGATCCAAAGGAAATTCGATTTCCGAAAGGCGATGTGCTCGCAGAAATCTTCAGTTTCGTCGTCAATACGGAGAGACTGTTGGAGGAATTGCTTGCGGAAAAGTTTCCGTACTTCCTGCCGCTGCTCGAGAAAATTCAAGACGTCCAGCAACGCTACGAAAAAAAGAAGAAGGCGACGAACTCGATGGATTTCGATGATCTACTGCAAAAGACATTGTCGATGTTTCAGCAGCACGAGCGAATCGCGGAAATTTATCGACGACAGTTCCAGTTCATACTCATCGATGAATACCAGGACACGAACAAGATCCAGGCCGACCTCGTTGATCTGCTCGCCCGAAACCACCGAAACGTGATGGTCGTAGGCGACGACGCGCAGTCGATCTACTCGTGGCGCGGCGCGAACTTCCAGAACATCCTCGAGTTTCCGAAGCGTTATCCGGACGCGCAGGTGTTCAAGATCGAAATGAATTATCGTAGCGTCCCCGAGATTCTGGAAGTAGCAAACGCAGCCATCGCTGCAAACGTTCAGCAATTCCGTAAACATCTAAGTCCAACGCGCGAATCAAAAGCGTTGAAGCCGGCTTTGGTGGCCCTGAACGACAGCGCGGAGCAAGCACAGTTTGTCGCGCAGCGGATTCTCGAACTGCGCGATGAAAACGTCGATCTTAACGACATCGCTGTGCTCTACCGGGCGCATTATCACGCGGTTGAGCTACAACTGGAGCTTTCCCGACGCGGCATCCCCTATCAAATCACCAGCGGCATCCGATTTTTCGAGCAGGCACATATTAAAGACGTCACCGCGTTTGTTCGCTTCGTAGCCAATCCTCGCGACGAAGTCGCATTCAAACGCATGGTGAAATTGCTTCCCGGAATTGGGAACCGCACTGCAGAAAATCTCTGGCGCAACTGGGAAAATTCGCTGGCCGTTGTAGCTGCGGGCGTTGACCGCGGCCCGGGAACGACATCAGCGCCGGCCGGGGTCACCGACTCCGGCTACAACTTCGGGGAACGCCTGCGTGAATTGACGGTTCCCGTGAAATCAAGAAAGTCCTGGGAGCAACTCGCGCATACGCTGGACGAAATCGCTCCAGCTGGTCAACCCAATATGCCATCGGAAATGATCACGTCCGTGGTCGAAGCCATCTACGACGATTATGCCAAAGTGAATTTCACAAATTACGAGCTTCGCCGCGAAGATCTGAATCAGCTCGCAATCTTTGCCCGACAGTTTAAAGACGTGCACGAATTTCTTTCGCAATTAGCGTTGATCAGCAACGTCGATGCGGAGGCTGGGCCAACCCAGGTAAGCGAGAAAGAAGCGGTCAACCTTTCCAGCGTGCACCAAGCCAAGGGCCTGGAGTTTC
>DASTZJ010000352.1:0-6053 GCA_035764345.1 Candidatus Udaeobacter sp. | reverse complement strand
CTTGGCGTCGGGAACGCGGTTTAGAGCATGGGAAACCATCAGAACCGGAATGGCAATCACCGCGCAGACGACGTGAATTGCGTACGTCTCCTTGGTGAGAATCATGCCAGCCATTCCCATCCCTGCGTACCACAGGTAGTTAACCCTTCCCGATTTCCAAAGCCCGAGCAGTCCCAAAATGAACATCGTCGAGAAAAATTGCAGCCACACCTCGTGGATGGCGTATCGCCCGTAGAAAACAAATCCGGGAGAGACCGCCATGGTCAGCGCTGCTATTCGACTTACGTTTCGCCCGACTAGCGGTTCGAATTTCAACATCAGCCAGATGCAACTAATGCTCACCAGCACAACAGGCAGCCGCAGTGCCCACACATTCCGGCCAAACAAACTCTCCGAGAACAGGAGGACGTAAAAGTGCAGCGGCCCATGATAATTCGTGGGGTCATACCTATAAAATCCATTATGCATGACCTGATCCACAAACCAGCCATTGATGCCTTCATCGAAATGCGGTGGCTTGATGCCCAGCAGGAAAAAACGCAGGAACGCTGCCAGCCCCAGGATTAACCAGGGAGCCCAGCCCGTCTCTGCCAGGCGGCCTTTCCATGTTTCCAGGTAATCGCGCAGCCCCGCGGCGGCGGGAGAATATTCTGCTGGCGCGCCGCCTTCAGCGCTGCTAGTACGCGCTGCCATGCGCATCCTTGTAACCGGCGGCTGTGGATTCATTGGGAGCAACTTTATTCGGTATATTTTGCAACATTACAAGCCCGCGTACGTGACCAACGTGGATGTGCTCACTTACGCGGGCAACCTCGCCAATCTAGATGGCGTGGTCGAAGAACATGGCGAACGCTACGAGTTTTTCAAAGCCGATATCGCAAATGCCGATCAGATGGACGCGCTCATGACAGAGCACCAGTTCTACGCGGTCATCAATTTCGCGGCTGAATCGCATGTGGACCGCAGCATCAACGATCCGCTCAATTTCATTCACACAAACGTCATCGGCACGAGCGTGCTGCTCGATTGCGCGCGCCGGCACGGCGTCCAGCGCTTCATCCAGGTGTCGACCGATGAGGTCTATGGCTCGCTTGGCCCTACCGGCAAATTCACCGAGCAATCGCCGCTCGATGCGAGTTCGCCATATTCGGCGAGCAAAGCCGGCGCCGATCTGCTCGCGCTTGCCTGTTACAAGACCTACGGCCAGGAAGTGCTGGTGACCCGTTGTTCGAACAATTACGGACCGTACCAGTTTCCTGAAAAACTAATTCCGCTCATGATCATCAAGGCGCTCCGCGACGAACCGCTGCCGGTTTATGGTGACGGCCTGAATGTGCGGGATTGGATCCATGTCACAGATCATTGCGCCGGCATCGTGGCCGCGCTTTTCGAGGGGAAACCCGGGCAGATTTATAACTTCGGCGGCTACGGAGAGATGGTGAACATCGATCTTGTAAAAATGATTCTCGATAAACTGGGCAAGCCGCACAGCCTGATTTCATTTGTGACCGACAGACTGGGCCACGACCGCCGCTATGCGATTGACTCCTCATTCGCGCAGCGCGAGTTGAACTGGAAACCGCGTCGCAATTTCCAGGAGGGACTGGACGAAACCATTCAGTGGTACATCGAGAACCCGTCGTGGTGGCAACCCTTACTCGAACGCGCCGGAAGATACTAGAATCCGACTTTCGTATGCTGGAAAGAGCGTGCGCTCTCGAGCAAAAATGAAACTCGTAATTCTTGGCGCGGGCGGGCGGCTTGGAGCCGCGCTCCTGCGCGAATACCGCGAGAGATTCGATGTTACTGGCTTTAATCACACGCATCTCGATCTCTCAGATCTAGATGACGCGCGGGACAAACTGCGGGAGACAAGTTTTGATGTCCTGATCAACGCAGCCGGTTTCACGAAGGTCGATCTTTGCGAAACGCAACCGGAGCGGGCATTTCTCATTAATGCGGAGGCTCCCCGCGTTCTTGCCGACATTTGCGCGGGGAAAAACGCCAGGCTGATTCAGTTTAGCACGGACTACGTTTTCGATGGCAAAAAACGCGAACCGTACACAGAAGAAGACGAAGCACATCCCATCAGCATTTACGGTGAATCGAAGCTGGCCGGGGAAAACAATGTACTAGCCGCGCAGGGTCGGAATCTCGTCGTGCGCGTTTCCTGGGTTTTTGGGCCGGATCGCCCCAGTTTTATCGACGCAATGGTCCAGCAGGCGCAGGAAAATGAAGAAGTCGCCGCCGTGGCGGACAAATTTTCAACGCCTACTTACACGTTGGATATCGCCGAGATGCTTGGACGTATCTTGGATGGTTGGAGCGGGCGCGCCCCCGCGCCGGACGGCCCAGCGGCGGGCCGTCTCCAAGGGATTTTGCATTTCGCGAACGCCGGGAAATGCAGTTGGCAGGAATACGCGCAATGGGCGGTAGATTGCTGCCATGATGCCGGGTTGCCTCTCAAAGCAAAAACGATTGGCGCGCGGAAATTACGAGAAATGAGCAACTGGGTCGCCCGTCGGCCTGTTTATACTGTGCTTTGCACCGCGAAATACACGAGGTTGACGGGAATATCACCTCGCACTTGGCGCGAAGCCGTCTGTGATTATATTACGCGCTTCTATTCTAAAAAATGAAAACCCACATTCTCACCTTTACATTGTCGTTCATTTTTTGCCTGACTGCGCGCGCCGAACTGAAATGGGAGCAAACTTCAGTTGAGCTGCACCCTGCGCGTGGTGACAAACAGGCGATCGGTCATTTCAAATATCAGAACGCCGGCAAGACGCCCGTTCATTTTAAGTCGGTACACGCCTCATGCGGTTGCACAGCTGCGCAATCGCAAAAGGATCAGGTTGGGCCTGGGGAAAAAGGCGAGATCACGGCTACGTTTAATATTGGCGACCGTACCGGCACCCAGGTCAAAACCGTGACGGTGGAAACGGACGAGGCCGCCAATCAGAAAACGGTCCTTACTCTCCGAGCCATAATTCCGCAGGAGCTGGAGATCAATCCAACGTTCGTGTTTTGGAAACAAGGCGAAAAGGCGGACCCGAAGACGATCACGGTGCGCGCCGGGAAGGATTTTAGCGTGAAACATATCAAGGTCGCCTCATCGAGTCCGGATTTTCAGACTAAAGTGGAGGAAACCGGTGAGGGACAATTCAAAATTGACGTCCAACCCAATGAAACGAGCCGTCTCATCGCTTCGACCTTGACGATTCAGTCCGAGAATTCGCCCAAGACGTTTTACGCCACTGCCCGCATTACCGCTGCTCCGACTGCCCCGGTTGCTCCGGCCGGTCAGAAAGCTCCAGCCGGGCAGACTGCCCCGGCTGCTCCAAGTGCACCGGCTCGTCAAACGCCTTGAAATTTTCGCTGCCACGCGAGGCGCTCATTCTTGCAGCGTTGTCGCTTCTTCCCGGCGTAGGGCAAGCGATTTATTTTCGCGACAAGGTCTCCTGGCAATCACCGATTCCGCCTTCGGAAATGGTGAGCGTCGATCGGGCGCGCGAGTGGGGTGACAGTGTCATCTGGATCGACGCTCGCCCGGACGACGAGTTCGCTCTTGATCACGTGCCCGGTGCGATTTCGTTGAACGAAGATCGTTGGAACGAATTGCTGCCGCAGTTTTTGGCTGGGTGGTCGCCGGGGAAAAAGGTTGTTGTTTACTGCAGCGCGCAAAGTTGCGATCTCGCCCGTGAAGTGGCCGAACGGCTGCGGAAGGAAGCACAGCTTCCTGATGTGTTCGTGCTCGACGGCGGCTGGGAGGCCTGGCTGAAAAAAGGCAGATGAACAAAACGCCCAACGCTCAATGCTCAACGCCGAATGTCCAATTCAGAATGTGTGAAAAGTTGGACGTTGGACGTTGGACGTTGGGCGTTGGGCGTTTGCTTGGCCAATGACGAGCGGGCAAATCTTTTGGCCGGTTTTGGCAGCGATCTTGATTGCGGCCGCGATAATTGCCGTCGCTGCCCGCGCATCCGGCGCCGGCTGGCGCAATTTCATCTGGCGAATCCTCGATCTTATCATTGCCGCCGTTTTCATTTATGCTGGTGCGCTTAAAGCATTTGATCCGGTCCAGTTCGCTCACGACATCGATAACTACAAGATTCTGCCGTGGACCATCGGAGTCGGGCTAGCGTTTTATCTGCCGTGGTTGGAAATTTTTTGTGGTCTCACTCTGATTTTTCGCTTCTTCTATCGCGGTGCAGTGTCGATCTTGACCGGGCTCGTCGCGATCTTCCTCATCGCCACCATTGCTGCGAAGGTTCGCGGCCTCGACATCACTTGCGGCTGTTTCGGTCACGCGAGCCAACACTGGAGTTTCCCGGCGCACCTGGCGCTGGATTTGGCGATTCTTGCTGCTCTGGGCGCCCTTTGCTACTGCAGCATGGCGCGCGCGCGCGCAAATGCCTGACCAACACGCAAGAAATTTGTCGGCGAGCGGCGGACATTAACGTCGAGGCAGCGTGATCAGGAAACTCAAGTCCGGCAAATATCCGCTGTATTCGCGGAAGAAAAATCCGAGAACTGGAAAGCGCCGGAATTTGGGAACGTTCAAGACAAAGGCTGCAGCCCAGAAACACAAACGAGCACTTCAGTACTTTAAGAGGCATTAAATGTCGCGTGCTTCCCGAAGTTGACGAGAGATGATCGCCCGGTGCCCCTTTTTCTTCACGCTCGATTTTGTCGGCTTGATTGGACTGCGCTCTGTGTTCCACACTGTCTCGGCGTAGGACCGATGAGACCATTGCGGCTTATCCTTGGATGCTGGCTTTCTCTCGCGATTTTTGCGACGGCGGGATGCGGGCGAAAATCGACGAGTCAAATTATAGGTGAATCCCCGGCGGCCCAGTCGCCTTCTCCGTCTGTGGTTTCAACTCCAGTCCAATCTCCAGGTTCGTCGCCCTCGCCAACTCAGGCGGCAGAAGGAGACGCCAGGCAGCGACCAACTCTCGATTTGTCGCAACTTGAAAACAGCGTCCGGCCGGCAGTCTTTTGGATCACGGTATTTGATTCGTCCGGCAAGCTGCTGCGCTCCGAGACTGCATTTTTCATTTCAGGCGACGGTCGATTCATTACGACCGCGCATGCAATCGAAGGCGGCGTCAATGCTGTGGCGAAAACGGCCGATGGGGGAATTTACAATGTAAACGGGATTCTTGCCGTTTCCACGGCGCTCGACCTCGCTGTTCTTCAAGCCGACGTGAAACGCGTGCCATTTCTGACGTGGAACAAGAGCCCAAACCTCGAAATGGGCACACGGGTTGGAATAGTGGGCAGCGGGCTTGCCGGTAGCGCCGAAGCCGCTCGCGAAACAACTATTTCAACACAGCAACCTGAGCGTTTGGAAATCGCGGCGACACTTTCGCCCAATTCGGTCGGATCGCCCATTGTGAACGCGAGTGGGGAGGCCGTTGGCGTAGTCACATCGGCTGGTGAAAAAGCGACGGTTCGACCTTCGAACACCGTGGACTCGTTGCTGAATCGAATTGCATCGGACGCCAAACCCCGATGGCCCGAGGTTGCTCAAGCTGCTGTTACACCTACGCCCGCACCTCGCCCGACGCCGAAGCCGCGTTTGGTTTATGCGCCCGCGCCAGCGTTTCCTTCCGAGGTACGTTCTCGTCCAGGCACATCATGGTCGGGCCGCTTCCGGCTAAATTTCAATGCCAGGGGAAACGTAACCAACATCCAAATTGTCCAATCGACTGGAAATAATCTCCTTGATCAATCTGCGCTGAGCACGCTTCGCCAGTGGAAATCCGCCCCCGGCCAGGAGTGGGCCGCGACGATTCCGGTTACATTTCAAAACAGGTGAAGACGGAAACCGCAGCCGTCGGCTTTCGAGTAAAATCCGGTTGGGCGGCTGTTGTGTTGCTTACGGGTCCAGTTCGTTCGCCTCAGGTGCACGATGTCGCGCGGATCGATCTGTCCGACCCGCGGCTTCCCGAAACGCGACAGCCCTATCACGCAGCAATGGGAAAACTTGAAGCGGATACGCCGACGGTAAATCAGCGCGTGCGCGTCGTGCGCCGCGTTGCGGA
>DASTZJ010000351.1:0-5909 GCA_035764345.1 Candidatus Udaeobacter sp. | reverse complement strand
GACAATTACGAATCAAAGGCCAAGAAATTCTTGCGCAGTTCCGGAAAGCAGTTGCGCCTTCTCCTCGGCAGAAAGATTCATTGATTCGATGAGCTGACCCGATTTCGCTTCGCCTAATGGAAAAGGATAATCGGAGCCGAGCGCGACGCGTTGCGGGCCAAATAGATTGAGCAGAATTTTCAATGCCTCGGTGTCGTGGACAAGTGAATCGACATAAAATCGCGCCGGCGTTTTGTCCGTCGCCAGGTAACTTCGCGGGTTGGTTTTGTTATCAATCGCGACCAAATCAGGACGAACGTAAAAAGCGTGTTCAATGCGACCGATGGTGAACGGAAATGCGCCACCGCCGTGGGCAAAGGCGACATGCAGTTTGGGGAACCGTTCAAAAACACCGCCGAAGATCATTGAACAAATAGCAAGACATGTTTCCGCCGGCATCCCAACGAGCCACGGCAACCAGTATTTGGGCATACGTTCTTTGCCCATCATGTCCCACGGATGGACAAAGATAGCGGCGTTCAGCTGCTCTGCTGTTTTCCAGATAATATCGAGCGACCGATGATCCAGGTTTCGGCAATCTGCGCCATGGCAATGTTCGTTTGGATCGACATGCGTGCCGATTTCCACGCCGCGCAAGCCGAGCTCGCTTACGCAGCGCTCGAGCTCCTGCGCGGCAAGATCGACGTCTTGCAGGGGGATCGTTCCGAGGCCGACGAAGCGATCTGGATTTTCCCTGACGACCTCTGCGATGTGATCGTTTAACAATCGTGAAAGATCAAGCGTGTCGTTAGGCTTCGCCCAATAACTAAACATCACAGGCACGGTGGAAAGCACCTGCATGGAAACGCCGGCGGAGCCCATCTCTTCGATCCGGCGCTTCGGATCCCAGACGTTGTCTGTAATCTCACGGAAGACATGGCCTCCGATTATCATCCGGGCGCAGCACGGCTGGTAGTGATCAAGCCTGACGAATCCGCCGTAACCGTATTTTGCGTCGAGGTCCGGCCAGTCGCGCGGCAGAATGTGGGTATGGAGGTCGATCTTCACGCGTGGAATTGTAGGGCGTTTCTGCGAAACGCCAATCGCGAGACACCCGACACAGATGCCCTACCTACAGTGATTTCATCGGCTGCGGTTTTGCGACCTTCTTGCCGCATTTTTTGCAGGTACGGCGCGTATCGTCATTCCAGAAATCCAGCATGGCCTGGCTAAAGTGCTCAACGATGTCTGCGCAGTCGAAATGGATGTCTTCCACTAGTGAGCCACAATTCTCACAGTAAAAAATAACGTGCTCCTTTTCTCCGGGTGGGCGACGGCGTTCGACCACGACGCCAATCGTATCCGGCGGGCGCTGCGGCGAGTGTGGCACATTCGGCGGGATAAAGAACGTTTCGCCTTCTCGGATGATATGGTCCACAATGCGGTCGCCTTCGCGGACGCGCACCTTGATGTCGCCCTTTAGCTGATAGAAGTACTCCTCCGAATCCACGAGGTGAAAGTCATTCCGGGCGTTAGGGCCTTTGATGACCATCACGAAGAAATCGCGGCCGTCGTAGAGATAACGATTGCTTACCGGGGGTTTGAATTTATCGGCGTTCTCTTCGATCCAGTTCTCCAAATTAATCGGCGATTGCACAGTGCGCATGGGAAAGAGGGTATTTGTGACGCGCGCAGCGTCAAACTGGGGATAAGACGGGCTAACCCCGAGCGAAACGGAGACCAGTTGTGACGAATAATTTAAGTTGAAGCGGCCTAACCAAACGCGGATAAATATGCGCCTCGATGAACCTTGGCTGTTTACTCCGGATTGCAGGCGCAGGCCTGATGGTTGCGATCGTTTGCAGTTGCGAGACGTTTCCGCCCGGCCCCTTTCCTCGCGCCACCGGAGTGGGCTGGTGGAATGACGATGGCGCTTCCGGCCCGGCCAAAATCGTCGTTCATATCGGCGAACAGGAAGCCTACTTTTACAAGGGCAAAGGCCTGGTCGGCGAAACGACTGTCTCTACCGGCAAGCCTGGGTTTTCCACGCCGCCTGGCCACTACACAGTGCTTTCAAAGGACGTAGGTCACGTTTCAACCGTGTTCGGCGATTATGTGGATGATTATGGTAACGTCGTGAGATCAAACATTGATGCACGAAAGGATCGCCAACCGCCCGGCACACATTTTGACGGGGCCCGAATGCCGTATGCGATGTTTTTTCGGGGCGGCTATGCGATGCACCAGGGCTATGTTCCGCCATTTGCCGCGTCTCACGGTTGCATTCGCCTGCCAGGAAAGATGGCGATAAGATTCTTCGAAAACGCTCCTGTAGGCACGCCGGTAACGGTGAAGGAGTAGAGTAGCCGGAAGAAGCCGCCAGCTTCTCTTGCAGAGATAGCCCAAGCAGGGTGTGCTAGTATAAGGTCGTGGCATGAAGGGAAGCATCATCGATGAGAGACGCAGCAGTGCGGTGCAATTGAGCGTTGAAGAACTGCAACGCTACTCGCGTCATCTCATCATGCCGGAGGTTACATCCGACGGGCAGAATCGACTCAAAGCTGCGCGAGTATTGTGCATCGGCGCCGGAGGACTTGGATCGCCTGCTGCACTTTACTTGGCAGCCGCCGGCGTCGGCACCATCGGCATTGTTGATTTCGACGATGTCGATCTTTCCAATCTTCAGCGGCAAATTCTTCACGGAACGAAAGACATCGGTAGGGGAAAGCTCGAATCTGCGCGAGATCGCCTGCACGACATCAATCCGCAGATCGAAATCGAATTGCACAAGTGCCGTTTCTCTAGCGAAAACGCGTCTCAATTGGTGACCCAGTACGACGTGGTCGTTGATGGATCGGATAATTTTCCTACGCGATATTTGTCGAACGATGTCTGCGTTTTTGCGCGCAAGCCGAATGTCTACGGCTCAGTATTCCGCTTTGAGGGACAGACAACGGTGTTCGCTCCGCATCTGGGCGGGCCATGCTATCGCTGCCTTTTTCCTGAGCCACCTCCGCCGGAGTCAGTTCCGAACTGCGCGCAAGCGGGTGTGCTCGGTGTTTTGCCAGGAATTATCGGATTGCTGCAGGCAATTGAGACATTGAAACTGGTTTTGGGCATCGGCGAGGCACTCGTTGGACGTCTCCTCCATTTCGATGCGCTTAAGGTAAAATTTCGCGAACTCAACCTGCGGCGCGATCCGCAATGTCCGGTCTGCGGCGAGAATCCAACAATCTTCTCGCCAATTGACTACGAACAATTTTGCGGAGTGCGCGACGAGGGAGCGATACCCGGAATGTCCCCGCACGAACTAAAGCGGAGGATGGATGCAGGCGAACTATTCGAATTAATCGATGTGCGGGAACCGTTCGAAAACGAGATTGCCCGGATTGATGGCGCAAAATTGATCCCCTTGGGAGAAATTACTGAACGATTAGACGAGCTGAAGCGCGAGCAGCCAATCGTACTTCATTGTCACAGTGGAATGCGCAGCGCGCAGGCCGCGCGACTGCTGCAGCAGCGCGGCTTTGCCAATGTTTATAATCTTGAAGGTGGAATCGATGCGTGGTCGGACCAAATCGATCCCAAGGTGCCGAAATACTAAGCGGGCCTTTCAACGCTGGGACTTCAGGCAGGTTGGCCTGTGGAAATCACTTTAGGGCGGCGGCCAATTGTTCAGCACTCGGGACTCCGTGCCATTCAGCTAGCAATTCGCCATTTCGTCCGAATACGAAGACGCAAAAATCCGTCGCGGCCTCTGGTTCGCGAAGCTGCGACGACACCGTTCCTTCAAAATCGGTCACAACGAAGATGTCTTTGTGCGCGTCACGTTCAATTCCCTTCCCGTCGTACCGGGCTTGAAGCCGCCTGGCCTCTTCGTTAACGCTGAGCCGGACAAGCGCGGTAGCGATCCTTCGCCCGATCACAGCATGTCTTCTCGTAAAGCGAATAATTGTGATCATCCTGTAATCCGGGTTGCCCAGGCAATGTTCGGGAATACGATCGCCCACGGTGCGCGCCTTTTCCCTATCTGCAGGTGTCGTCAGCACCAATACAGTCACGTGTCCCTCGGCGGTGGAAAGCTTGCTTCCGTCAATATCGACAAAACTGAGCGAGTAGGTTGCTCCGATGGAAAGGGCTCCCTGGAGACGGGCACCGGGGAGCAAAAATGATACTGCGACAAAGAAAAAGAATTGAAGTGCGCGCGGGGCCACAAGTAAGCAAATTGGCGACAATGTCGTGCGGTGACAAGATTCGGTCGATTTTTCGATTGTCGGGGTCGACGATTACGGCCTGTCTTTGGCTGTCGATCCTTTTCATTTTCGCCTTCGCTGGGTGCGATCGCTTGGGCGCTTCGCGCTCCGCGCAACTGATGCAGGACGCAGATACCAAATCGACGCAGGGAGACTTTGCGCGCGCGATCAACCTGTATGAGGCCGCGCTCGACGACAGCCCACGCTGCGCTGAGGTTCACTATAAGCTGGCTCTTCTTTATGACGACAAGTTGAACGATCCCGTCAGCGCGCTGCATCATTTCAGACGTTATCTCGTATTAAGTCCGAATGGCGCTCATGCTACCGATGTCAAAAACTCCATAAAACACGATGAAATCGCCGCGCTGACTGTGTTGTCCGGCGATTCCGTAATCACTCGATCGGAAGCGGCCCGCTTGCGAAATGAAAATCTTGATTTGCACAAAGAACTTGAAGCGCGCGCCGCCCCGGCGCGAGCTGTGGCTGCCAAATCGCAAGAAGGCAACGCAAGCTCAAAAAAAACTGACTCCAGAAAAGGAGACGGACTTTACGTCGTGCAGCCAGGCGATACGCTCTTTTCCATTTCGCGAAAGTTTTATAAGTCGCCCAAGCGCTGGAAAGAGATCCTGAACGCGAACAGGAAAGGTATTCGCGATCCTAAGAAACTTACGGTGGGCCAGACCCTGATTATTCCGTAGGGCTTTGAGTTATCGCGAGAGCGCGGTTGTCGCGCAAACTGTTGTTTCTAAAACTTCACCGAGAGCGCGACTGCGCCCCCAAGGTTGGCCACTTGGTAATCGAAAACGCTTTGGTTGGATTGGCTTGCCGCCAACGTACTCACGGCGCTCACCGTGAGATATTTATTCACACGATAGTTTGCGGTTAGCGCAAGAATTTCGCTGACGTCGTCGCGACCTCCATCATAATACTGCCGCACTACCAGCGTACCAAGGGCGTTGATGAAAAAGGACCGAGTGAGATTGGCTGAGTAACCGAGATAGATTCCATAATCGCTTCGTTGTGCTGAAATCGCGTTGATGTTTGGCGGCTGTCCAGATTCCTCGGCCGCGGCGCTGATATTTGCGTACGCGCCCAAGGTGAGCGTTTGAGCGCGGCCAAAGCGAAACGGAACGCTCGCGTCAATGATGAACGCATGGTTTTGAAAGAAAGCAGCAAAGCTGTTTTTTTCGGTCAACCGGTTGTAGTCGTACTCAACGCGCAAAAGCAGATTATGCCATTGCGGTACGAGATACCTGAACCCGACTTCAAAATCAAAGCTTCCAAAATTGAAGTTGTCGAATCGATCGTAATAAAACAGCTGCTCGCGGACATCGATCAACCCGTATAACGTGTTGGTGATTCGCGGCTCGTAAAAGGCTGCTACTGCCGGCGCGACGACAAAATCGCTCTGCTCTCCGCTCCGCGTAAGGGCAACGTTCGACGTCCAGTAAAAGGGCGCGCCAGCGGAGATCGTGAACGGTTGATACTCCTCGACGCGCTTCAGAATTTGCTGCTCACCAAGATCGGCGTCGCCAGGCGCGGCAGCGACATTGCCACCTTCCACACCGCTTGGTACGGTAGGAGGAAAGGCTGACGGAGCCTGTTCGCGCGTTAACTGCGCTTGGTTCGCAGTCTGCGCCGAGCCCTCATTTGCCAAGATAAAAAAGAACACGCACA
>DASTZJ010000350.1:0-11425 GCA_035764345.1 Candidatus Udaeobacter sp. | reverse complement strand
AACGACCAGTGAAGCTTTGTTCTGCCTTGCATAAGTCGAAAGGCTCGCCTGCAAGGCGTTTGCTACCCATGCTTCGTCTTTCTCGTCGCACGCGTCCAAGTCGCCCGTACCGGCTGCGCAGCCAACCATCAAGACGCGCATCGTTAGAAATCGCGGGAAAATTTTGCGAAAACGATCGACCATTGAACTAATTTTACCTGGCACGCCTTCGACAAGATTTTGCCGAACAAAGAATATCGGCTGGATTGCCCGCGCATTCCCAGAATCATCCTCGAGCAGCAGATAGTGATATTCGAAACCACCCTTCAACGTCTCTTCGACGATCTCGTAGTAACGACGATCTTTACACTTATTGCGAAACGCATGCCTCCACGCGTCGCAATGGACCAACTCAGCGCGCGTGACGACCTTTGCCACGCCTTGCGGAATTAGAATGCGGTTGCCAAGCAGCATGGAAATCAGATTTTCTCAATCTTGCCGCGACTAAAGTCAGATCGTCCGTTGTCCTGCATTTGGATTTTAAGGCACTGGCGCCAGGCCCGGGCTTCGTCGAAAAGAAAACGCGAGGTGAACAAACCTGCGAGTCGGTTTGTCAAAATTGTTCAGCATTGGGTCTCGACGTGAATTCTATTCAAGAGCGTACGCTGGGGTCGAAGATCCTCGCGACAGTCGCAGCTATCGCGCTGGCAATGGTTCTTGGTGCCCTAGATTATCTTACAGGGCGTGAGTGGGCAATATCGGCCTTCTATTTGCTGCCCACCTGCATCGCGGCCTGGGTGGCTGGTCGATGGACGGGATTCGCCATGGGCGCGTTCTGTGCTGGTCTTTGGTTCCTCAGCGATGTTTTTAGCGGGCCGGCGTATCAGGATCCACTGATTCCTGTTTGGAATGCTGTCATGCTGTTTGTGTTTTTTTTTGTGATTGTCTGGTTGTTGACGGCATTTCAGAGCTCTCACTACCATCTGGAGCACACAGTGGAGTGCCGAACCGCTGCGCTTCGGGCGGAAATCGAAGAGCGCAAACGGCTGGAACAAGCTAAGCTCCAAGGAGAGCGGCTCGCCGTAGTCGGCTCCATGGCTGCCCAGGTTGCCCATGAAATTCGTAATCCGCTTGGCTCAATCTCGCTCAATATCGACTTGATCGGGGAGGAACTTCAGCGGTTCGCAAATTCGAGCGACGGTTCGACCGCTGAATGCCAGCTGCTCCTGCGCGAGATGCATTCGCAGGTATTACGAATCCGCCAGGTGCTACAGGAGTATCTTCGATTCGCGCGAATGCCGAAGTCCGAGCGTGCCGCGGTTTCGCTAGCGCGCTTTCTTGAAGAAAAGCTTAATTTCGTGCAGCCATTGCTCGATCAAAAGCACGTGGACTTGAGAAGGACGTTTGATCCGAACCTGCCACCGGTTTACGTCGATGCCGAGCAACTCTGGGAAGCCATTTTGAATTTGATCGGTAATGCACTGGATGCGATGCCCGACGGAGGAAACCTGACAGTGAGCGCGCAAAGGCATGGTACGGAAGCTTTGGTATCTATCAGCGATAACGGTCGAGGCATGACCGAGGAAGAAGCTCGACATCTTTTTGTTCCGTTCTTCACCACCAAGAGCGATGGCACGGGTCTCGGCCTCGCATATACGCAGCGGGTCGTCAATGAACATGGCGGTAGAATTAATTGCGCTACGACGCGGGGAAAAGGCAGTACCTTTAGCATTCAACTTCCACTTGCTGTTGGTGCATGACATGACGATTTTCCTTTCTCAACTTTCCGATGCGCGCGATCGGGCCGTGATCACCGCGGGAGGATCGAATTCGTGGGTATGCGGGATCTGCACCTGGACGATTTGGCGCGTCGCCGGGCGCTATTCTTTGAAACGATTATGGAAAACTTGCGAAACAAATCTGTTTTAGTCGTTGATGACGATCCAGCAATGCTTCGGGCAATGACCAAGGTGCTTGCCAATGAAGGCATGCGAGTCACGGGACTCTCTGACCCAACTGCGGTTGCTAGGAAGCTTGCGGAGTCTCAAACACGATTCGACCTGGTCATCACTGACCTACGGATGCCGACGTTCAGTGGGCGCGGGGTTTTGGCGCTTGCCAGTGCGTTGTCAGAATTGCCTGTTATCATCATCACCGCGTTTGGCGGACCTGATGTCGAAGCTCAGGCGCTCCAACTCGGTGCGTTTGCCTTTCTCGAGAAGCCGGTTGCTGCAGCCGAATTGATCGACGTAGTAAAGTGTGCCTTGGAAGGGGCGCCGAGCCAGAAAGCTTAGGTGGATAGCTCTATCCAACCCATTTGGTTGTTCCGGTGCGCGCTTGGAGAACGGTGAGTCATGCGAGCTAGGACTCCGATCGCTTCGGTGTTCCAGCCTCCAGACCTTGCACCTTGATTACCCCGTCTCGAATGTGCAGATCGCGTTGTGGATTTGGGATCTCGATCCCGGCCGCAGTCAGATGTTTGTAGATCAGATAATTCAGATCGCTTTTGAATCGGCGGGGCTTGTAACTCATCTCCTGGGTCCAGGCAACAAGCTCAAAATCGATGGTGCTATCACCAAATTTCTCGAGAAAGGCGGTCGGTTCCGGATCGCCTAGTGTGGCTGAATGTTCGCGTGCTGCGGCGATGAGCGCGTCGCGCACTTTGTTCACTTCGCTGCCGTAAGCCACGCCCACCGGGAGACGAAACCGCACGCGTGGATCGCCATAATGCCAGTTCGTGACCGGTGAGTCGATGAACTTCGAATTTGGCACGATCATGGCAATATTATCGCTTGTCACAATAACGGTGCTGCGCGCGCGAATTTGCTCCACTCTGCCGACGATGCCTGCCACTTCGACCCGATCTCCAATGGTGATCGGTCGTTCCGCCAGAATGACCAAACCGCTGATGAAATTACTGGCGATGTTCTGCAGCCCGAAACCGACACCCACGCCGACTGCGCCAGCGAACACCGTCAGCGCCCCGAGATGAATTCCAGTGTTCTCCAAGACGATGAAAATTCCAACGACCAGCACGATGTTGCTGATGACTTGCGAAATCGCGTATTGCAGCGAACGATCGAGTCCACTTTCAGCGAGGAGTCGATTAAAAAGGAAACGCTTCGTGCTCGAAGAAATCCAAAAGACGGCAATCAGAAGTGCGACCAGCAGAAAAATCTGAATAAGACTTAACTTGATCGCTGGAAGAGGCGCGTTCCAGGCCAGCGGAATGCCCGCCGCGTTGATTGCACTGATGATGAAAAAGATGAGCGCGGCGAGGCTTAAGATTGTGGTGACGACCGCGATGAACTTTGTGTCGATCTTGAAACGGCTAAAGAACCGGCGAACCGCATCGCTCTGTAAGATTCTGGCGGTGAGAAGACCGGCGGCGAAAAGGCCGGCGAATGCAATCAGGCCGAGGAACGTTACATAGTGTTCGCCAACGTAAAAGAGCGGCCGCTCTAGAAGCGTCATCTCCACGTTTTCTAGTGTGAACGCGTTATGGGGCTTGGCAACCAAGAAGCGGCGCCGGTCGAATACTCGCGCTCGCGTTGTAACGACGTTTGTGTCAAAGGCCTGAGCTGCGCGGAAAAGGGTAGGCGCTTGCCACAAGCCTCTACAACATGGGCAGCCTCTTCGGGCCTACTGCTGTTTCGCGCGTTCTTCGATATACTTAATGACGTCGCCGACTGTCTGCAGCTTTTCTGCGTCTTCGTCCGGAACTTCGACGGAAAATTCCTCTTCAAATGCCATCACCAATTCGACAATATCCAGTGAGTCCGCGCCCAAATCCTCAATAAATGAAGCCTGTGGCGTGACCTGCTCCGGGTTGACGCCCAGTTGCTCGACAATGATGTCCTTAACTTTCTCTTCGATCGATTTTTCCGCCATAAAATTTGTTCGGTTTGTGTTGGTCGCGCGTGGAAAAGCTTAAAGCAATTCCCGAGCACAGCATGGCAAGTAAATGAATTAAACAGGTTGTCAATCATTTTCGGGTTTGGGAGCTACACCTTCACGTTTGCTTCCGTTTATCGTTCGAGTAGATGAAGCCGATGACATCTTCGCCTGCCGGGCCTGCCGATCTGCTCGATCTAAAACTCCTGCCTGCCTGGGTTAAAGAACCGGTTGAGGCAAAACGTTACGCGGATGCGGAAGGCGACCACGATCCCGAGCGCCCAGCGCCGCACCGTCGTGGTGGTATGCCGACGCGCAGGGGGAGGAGCTCAACGCTCGAATCCCATAAATCGCGAGCACGCGCCCAGCGCCCAATAACGAAAGCGAGCGAGCACGAAGCAGGGCGCCACCGGTCCCGGCCGGACCGGCATTCGGCGCGCCCCGGAAGGGCGGAAAATCGCCCAGGCGGACACGAACATCTTCTCGTAACACGAACGCCGGTGCAGATCACAACCCGTTTTTTGCCATACTCCCCGGCGTTCGAAAATGTCGTTGCGCAAATCAAGTCCGGTTCGGTGGCGTATTCGCTGTACGCCCTGGCGCGTTTGTTTCTTGAAAAGCCTGAACGCTACGAGGTTCGGCTCACAGGAAAAGCGGAATCGCCGCTTTATCGGCTTGGCGACAAGGGTGCATTCTCTCTGAATCGAGAATTCCTCGAGCGAAATGCGTTCCGCTTCGCCCAGTCCGATTTCTACATGGTGGACACTACCGAGTCCGATCCGATCAAGGGAAATTTTTCAAATGTGGCGCGATGCCGGTTGAGCGGAACACTTCTTGGCCCGACTAACCATCACAATTATCAAGTGCAACTGCGTAGCCTTTATGAGCAACGGTTCAGCCGCCGGATGAGCTTCGCCGATTATCAGCGACAGGTAGAAATTGTGAACGACGCGGCGTTGATTGAGCGCTGGAAAGAAGAGGCCCGGAAGGTGATTACCTACACCACGAGCCGCGAAGAGGTTCCTTTAACGTTCTCTTCCGCGACCGAGGCAGAGCGGCATTTCCGGTCGCATTATCTGGAGGGATTAATTGAGAGCCTGGAGGAAGTGATCATCGGCGGCGTCCTGAGCCGGCGTTTGCCGGACAGGTTACTCAATCGCGCAGTGGAGGATGCCTGGGTGCAGGAAACGCGCTCGCCCTCAGGGATGATGCAGGAGTTGGCTGGAGGATTTCGACAAGATGGCCTCCACGTTTTCCGGCATCGCCGTGGGATGCTGTTTGTATCGCCAATCCGAACACGCGCCTTTGCTCACGAACAGGCGGGCGTGTCTCCATCCGTGAATGCGATTCTCGAAGCGCTGGCAGGAACAGCGGTAATCAATCGCAAACAGCTTTTTGAAAAGTTGATCGGCGACGTTACAACCGAAGATGCAGAGCCACGCAAACTCGCGCTTGCGTCCGACCTGCGTTGGCTGATCAACGAGGGCTACGTGATCGAGTTCAATGATGGCTCGCTCGATCTTCCACGAGCAAAAGCCAAGCCGCGGGAAGCTGTAGCGCCGGAAGCGCCGACCACAGAACCAATCGAACACAGATCCGACGAACCGGCGGAGCAGACGCTCGCGTTGGCGATTTGGCGTGGACCCTACTTGCCGACGATTCTGAGCGAAGGCGCCGAGTCGCCACCTTCGTAACGAACGACTTCATTTTTTTTATTCAAGACCGTGATACGCGGTGTATGCAATGCTGCTTCTTCGAGCGTGTAGCGCGCAAAACTCATGATGGTAAGGCGGTCGCCAATTTTGCCGAGATGCGCCGTGGCACCGTTTAGTTCGATGATTCCCCGCCGCGCTTCGCCGAAAATTGCATAGGTCTCGAATCGTTGGCCATTGCTCAAATTGCTCACGAGGATTTTTTCATACGGAATCAGGCCAACGAGTTCAGCCAGATCGGCGGAAACCGTCAGGCTGCCTTCATAATCGAGGCTCGCCCCGTGACTGCGGCGCGGTGAATTTTTGATTTGAGCAGAGTGAGTTGCATGTTCTTCGTCATTCCGAGCGAAGTCGAGGAATCCCGTGGCGCTGCCCACTGGTACGTTTATGGGATGTCTCGGCTGCGCTCGACATGACGAACGTGTTAGATGGCGCCGGCTTTTCTTAGCGCTTTATAGGCGCCGTGTTTGTTGATTGTCTTTAGACCACGCGCCGTAACGCGAATGCGCACAAACTTCTTTAGCTCAGGCACCCAAATACGCTGGCGCTGCAGGTTCGGCGCGAAAATGCGCGGCACATTTTTCGTGATGTGCCGGCCCACGCCACCCTTCTTTTTGGCTAAGCCGCGCCGGTGGATGACGCTGCCGCGCATCGCTTTCGATCCCGTAACACTGCAAATTCTGGACATGATGTAACCTCAAAAACAGGCGCGTAAGCTGCCGCGCATCAGTCCACCGGTCAAGTAGATGTTAAGGAAATGACGAAATCCCGAAATACGAATGACGAATCAATTACGAAGCCCGAATAACGGGCGCGATTCGCGCTTCGTCATCGTCTTTATTCATGGTTGAACGCGCAACTGGCGGAGGCGGTCAAATTTAGCTCGCGCAAGGGCCAGTCGAGCCTGCAAGATCAATATTTCGTATAGCCAGTGCACAAGAATAATCACAAACTGCGAATTGGAATTGTCGGGGCGGGCAACATCGTTCGCGCTCGCCACTTGCCGGCTCTGAAGAAACATCCGGAAGTCGAGATCGTTGCCGTGTCTAATTCAACGTACGAAAGCTCGGAAAAATTTTGCCAGGAATATTGCCCATCAGCCACGCCGATGCGGAATTGGCCGGAGCTACTTGCCCTGCCGGACATCGACATTATCTGGATCGGCACGCCGCCGGTGATGCATTCGGCCGTGACCGTCTCGGCGCTTGAAGCGGGCAAACACGTTTTTTGTCAGGCCCGTATGTCGATGGACCTGGTGGAAGCCGAGGAAATGCTCGCCGCATCAAAGCGTTATCCCGAACTGGTGACCATGCTCTGTCCGCCTCCGATGGGAATGCGCGCCGACTTGCTCGTGAAAAAACTCCTGGCCGAGGATTATATCGGCCGTCCGCACCACGTGCGATTGCAAAGTTTTACCAGCAGCTATTTGGACCCGGCTACGCCACCGCATTGGCGGCAGAAGATTGAGATTAGCGGGCTCCACGTCCTCACGCTGGGGATTTACATCGAAGTGTTGCAACGTTGGCTTGGCGACATCAATGGCGTCTTCGCGCGTGGAAAAATCATTCAGCCAATTCGCCAGGGCTACGAAGTCATTATCCCCGATTTGCTTACCGTCCTTTGCGCTTTCGACAACGGCGCCGAAGGCGTGCTCGAGTTCAGCGGAATCGATGCGTTGGCACCAAGCGACCGGGTGGAAATTTACGGCAGCAGCGGCACGCTCACTTACGATTTCGGTACCGACGTGGTGCAAGCAGGAAAGCTCGGCGATCGCGGGCTGCAAGTTGTCGATCTTCCGTCAGAATTGGAAACCGAATGGCGGGTGGAGGAAGATTTTCTAGCCGCGGTCAAATCGAAGGGCCGCGTGCGTCCCCATCCCAATTTTGAAGATGGCCTTCGCTACATGCGCGTCGTGCAAGCCGTCGCCGATTCCCGGGCCCGCAATGAATGGGTGGCGGTTAGGTGCTGAGTACGACACGCTTCTCAGTAGGGCGTCATCGCGTTCCCCACGAGAAGTCGTCTCGCCACCAGCGCCCAGACCAGCAGCGTGATCAGTTGGTACCACGCGAAAAATCGGTCGTAGCCCCGCCGGTGGGCAATAAGTCCAGCGCCGGCCAGCAGTGCGTATTGACCCACAAAAGGAACGTACCAAATCGGATGAAAGATGTCCCCGTGAATCGCGGTTTGCGTAATGTCGAGAAAACACATCGCAATGAACGTGGAATAATAACCCGCCCGGTTCCGTTCGAACCGCCCCTGGTGTTCTTCCGCTTCCGACAAATCAGGTGGGTAAAGGAAAACCGTCAGCATGTAGAGCGTGATGGTCCAGACGATCAGCACGAGGAACTTGTCGAAGCTCCAGTCGACCTCGGTATTCCACTTGAACGTGACCCACCATTGCAAGGCCAGCAGCAACAGCGTCGCGATGGTTAGGACGATGCGAATTTCGTCGAGTGGATTTTCTTTCCGGCGGTAAAACGTCCTGCCGGCGCCGGCCAGCAGATTGGTCACGCCCAGGCCGATGATGATCGACATCAGCGCGGCGATGAATTCGAAACTGCTCATGAGATTCAACTGGTTCTGCATGGCGCGCGACTTTAACGCAGGCCGACTCACGAAATCGAGCGGCAAATGCGGCGTGTGGAGTTAGTTCTAGATTCGGGGATCGTGAGAACCTGCTCGCTAGCCGCGAGACTCGTGCGCTACCCACCTTACGGCAGCCCTCTCGCCGAACTCGTCTTCGCAAACAACCAGCCCAGTGCGTTATTCAAGTCGGCCAGCCCCGTGCCTTCCATCGGATCATTGTGATAAGCGCCCCGTAATGAAATGACGCGCTTCTCGCCCACATAAGCGTCAACCACGAGACGGTGATACCGAGGCGGAACGACTTCGTCTTTTTCCGCAAGCAGAAAAATCGCGGGCGCATGAATCGCTTTCGCATTTGCAATGCTGTTGAGGTCTTTCGGAATCTGTAACGCAAGAGGACCCGCTAGCAGCCACAGGTTCCACCAGCCAAACCGACGCAGAATTATTTCGCGCAATGGTGGAGGATTCTGCAGAATCAATCCGACAATGGGGCGATGCGCAGCTATGTGTAGTGCCGCGGTTGCACCGATGCTTGTCCCAAAAGGCACGATTGGTCTATCGGCTGCGTGACGTTTCAATTCATCAAATGCTGCAAGGGCCGCAGACCCGATCTTGGAAAGCCGCGCTGGCCCAGTGCTGCCGCCGAATCCGGGATAATTCGTTCCCCAGATTTCGACTGCGCGATCATTCCACATCTCGGCCTCAGCAGCGGGCCAACGCTCAGCGCGGTCAGCGTTACCGTAAAAGCGCAAAACGTAAATGTCTGCATTGCCTTTAGATCGTGCCAGCCGGGATTGCGCGATCCATACTTCCAGTTGTCCGTTTTCGAACGGAATGGTTTTGCGAACGGCCCCGCCCGCGTTGATCGGCGCCGTTGTTGGGAACAAGATTAGATGGTCGGGCAAATGACCGAAAAACATCACGGCCAAATATACGATCCCGATAGCGAGCAAGCGCCAGGGCCGTGGGAGTACTTTTAGCCTCACATTTGTTTAGCCCACGAAACACGCAAATGACACGAAAAGAAGCGGAGTAAATTTGATCGGAGGGGAAAGGATTTCGTTAGGCTAGAATGACGCTAATGATGGCGGAAGAGAGCCTCGGTAATGTGATAAGCCCACAAACCCTCACGTAGCTGATGTGATCGTGGATTTGGTTTCATTATTTTTCTCCGCGGCCGCGAGGAATCGCTGATACAGAAACGATGCAAGAATTGCGATAACGGCAACGACGGTGAACGCGCCAATGCGATAAAGTTGGTCGAGCTGCGAAAGATCGTGGAAGAAAAGTTTCACGACGGTGACGCCGAGCAATCCCAGACTGGCGTAACGCGCCGGCGCGCTTCGCTTTCGGATTCCGACAATGAGCAGCAACAGCGCGAACAGCGCCCATACTATACTGTAGCTCATGTCGCGCGCGAAATTTCCCGAGAATTGAAAGGTTAACGCGGGCGCGCCCGGCGTGCTGAAGTAGTCCGCAATCTCGATGTTCACGAGCAGAAAGGCGAGCACAGTTCCAAGTGTGTAAAGCAAAGGCAGCGCACTCCGACCAAGAATTAGATGGCGTGGCGGCGCAAGCAATCGCGCGGCTACCAACGTACACAGTGTCACGATTCCGTAAGTGTAAAGATACCAATTAAAAATTGGGAACGCGGCGCGAGGGTGATAACTGAGCACGGCTGGATTCACGGCGAGGCGTGCGAACACTACGACGAGCAAAGCGACGCCCACTAGACGCAGTCCCGGATGCGTCACGCGATGGAAGAGCCAACAAAGCGCTGCGCCTTCTAAGGCCCAGCTCACCGTGATCCATTGTCGATCGAACTGGATGGGAAAAATCAGTGTGATGAAAAACAGCGTGGCGCCACCAAAGAGCGCGAGCTGCGCATTGCGTGCCGGGCTCGTGGGCGGTGTTCGTTTGAGCAGCACGAACAGTCCCAGGAGCGACGGCACCGCAAATGCTGCTGGCACCAGACCGGTGACTCCGCTTGGATGCGCAGCGCGAATGAGCTGGTACACCAGATAAAAATGCAATGGGCCAGCCAGCGCCGCGGTCGCCCACGGCACTATTTTTTCAGCGAACTTCCGGTAAAAAATGAACGGAAAGATGCTGAACAGCGCATAAAATCCGAGATACCAAATCAGTGGTAGCGTGGCGCGCGTCGGATCGAAATGTTCAAAATGCCACGCGTGCTCCAGCGCGAGCATGGAGACGAGTGCGACCGCCGGGAACAGAGTGAGCGAAAACACCTCGCTCATGCCGAGAAGCAAAATTACTAGCAATAATGCCAGAACGAATACGGGAGACGGATTCGCGAGCGGCAACCGCAGCGTCACCATGATGAGCAGCAGAAACGGCAACGTGGCCGAGAGAGCCGAAATTTGCGTCGCGGACTTCGCACCTGGTTTGGGGCGGCGCGCGGTCAAGCCAGTCGCGACGAAAAAGAAAATCGCAAACCCTGCCAGAATACAAAGCGCGGTTGGCAAACCGGTAAGCTCGCTCGGGATTCGCCAAAGCAACGCGCCGACGGCGACGAATGTGAGCACGAGCACGCCGATGATGGGCAGCAGCGTCGCAGTCGTTGCGGCGAGAACAATTGCAACCAGATCGACAATTAACACAAATGGCCAGACCAGGAGCGAAAGCTCGGTGAGCTGAAAAATCGGCATCAACGCCAGCAAGAGGGCGAGAGCGGGAAATGCATGACTCCACGACGGGATCTGGATCTTGCGCAAGCGCTGCAATGCGATTGGCGTCGCTGAATGAAACAGCGCGAACACAAAATAAAATGCCAGCGCAGTATAAAGGTGACCAATGGTCAAATAATTTCCCGTCCACGCGCCGAGAAAAATGAACGCCGCCAGCCCAGCCAATGCTTCAGCAATGACGAGCCTGCTTTCGATCAGCGTCAGCGCGAGCACGCCAAGATCGAGAATAAACAGGTAGCTGAATAGCAGCGCCGGCCGTTGCCCGATTGTCTGGAACGAAAGCAGGTAAAACGCCGAGCACATTGCGACCGCAGCGAGTCCCAGTGCGCACGCGGAAAGTTCGCGGTTCATTTTCCCCGTGCGTTTCGACCACGCGACCGCCACGAGAAACAACGCTTGAAATCCGGCGAACACCGCCATTGCCACTAGAACTTTGTTGCCGACGAAATATTTTTCCGGCACAAAGAACGTCGCGCCCCAGGCAAATTGCATCAGCGCGGTCCCCACAGCGCCGAGAATCGGGAGCACATTCCAGCGTTGTCGTTG
>DASTZJ010000349.1:0-2963 GCA_035764345.1 Candidatus Udaeobacter sp. | reverse complement strand
ACGTCCCCTCGCGCGTGACCCACACTAGCTCTTCGCTTTTGAGCTTATCCAGGTGGTGCGAAAGATTGGACGGCGAGATCCCCAGCTCTTCTTGGATTTCTCCTACGACTATCCCATCCGGGTGCGCCGATAGTAGCAGTTGCATAATACGCAGGCGCCACTCGGTTCCCATGGCGGCGAACATGTCGGCGTAGCGCGCAATCTGATCCGCGTCTTTCATTCGATATTTCTATTATTATTGAACTATCGAAGATGTCAAGCGAGAGTCATGCGTTGCGCGTACTAGAGGCCCGTCGTCCCTCATTGCGCATGCCCTCATGAAAGCAGGCACTGTGACAGGGAGAACGCTACTTCCGAAATCGTGGTTGCGGAGAAGATCTGAATGAAAGTACCATAATAGCTCTTCCTCTCCGATTACATGAACACATGCGACCATCTTTCCTCTGAGCGGCAGGAAACGAGAGACAAGGGCAATGTTTCGATCCCGCGGTGTTAATATCTGGGACCACGAGATGCCAATCCGATTTGGGGGAATCCCACTATGGCATCGCATGACGTTGATCCGCCTGACGAACGGTGGCCTTGTCGTGCATTCACCCACGAGATTAGACATTGCGTCTCAGGAAGATTTTCAAAAGCTCGGCCCGATTGTTGCGATTATAGCGCCAAGTTGGTGGCATGATCTCTATTTGAGGGAGTATTTGCGCGCTTATCCCGAGGCGAGGCTCTATGGGGCGCCGACGCTCGTAAGGTGGAATCGATCGCTGCCTTTCGCAGAGGTTCTTGGCGACTTGGCACCTTCGCTGTGGACAGACGAGATCGATCAAGTTCATGTTCAAGGGATCGGCCTCTTTCTCGACGAGATCGTATTCTATCATCGGCGTAGCCGATCGCTCATCGTCGCAGACTTATTATTCAATCTGAGCGAGAAGGATGCGTGGATCACTCGGACGATGGGTTCGCTGGTTATCGGCCCCTTTCCCGGTTGCAGATTCGCACGTCTTTATCGGCCCGCCGTTACAAATCGCCGACGCATGCGCAGGGCGGTGGAGCGGATACTTGATTGGGATTTCGATCAAATCCTCGTTGGACACGGCGCAGTCGTCGAGAACAAAGGGAAGGAAGTCTTTCGCACGGCGTTTCGTTGGCTCTTGAAGTGAAATGAACGGGGTCGCGCGCGAGATGGGACGGGACGAAGCAGCGCAGGGATCTCCCGATGACGCAACCCTGACGCGTGAGCCGCTGGAGTAATCACGCGCCCGCGACCTGGCATTCGATGCCGTCTGGATCGTCGAAGTAGACGCGACCGCCGCGGCGCTTGGGCGCCAGGCCGGCGGCTTTGAGTCTCGCGACCGCATCGGCGGGATCGTAATTCGCGATGCTGTAGCAGTAATGGTGCAGACCGGGTTTCTCGCCCTTGAACAGCGCCAGCCAGCCTTTGCCGGTGGTGAGGAAGCCTTCTTCTCCCGTCGGCTTCAAGCCAAGATGTTTTTGATACCATTTCTCCGAGCGCTGAACGTCGCTCACGTTGAGGGCGATGTGATTGAGATCGGTGGCATCAAAGGTGGTGGTCGAGTCCGCCGGACTCGGTGCGGCGAGTTGGGTTTGCTGATCGGCGAAGGCGATGGTCGCGCCCACAGTCGCGGCAAACATGCCGGTCAAATGCGCGATCAGTTGCCGCCTGCTCATCCGGCCGTGCTCGAAGTCGTTAATTAGTTTGATGATTTGAGTTTGCATGGTCGCTCCTTACCAATTCGTGATGATTGTGGGTCGGTTCTGTGATTCGACGAACGATCCTCGCGTGTCACGACTGATCTCGTTCAGGTTCAAACTGTATAAGTCAGACTAATCTCGCCTGAGCGCAACGAGTTGCCGGGCTGAATCTCACTAGCGAAGGTCGACGTCGAATGCTCCCACGATCTTCAATAATAAGAGCGACACGACCGCGGAAACAAACCATGCTGCCATCCGTGTCCATGCGGGGAAATAAATCTGCCGAAACGCCTCGCGAGATGCGGGAGCGGATACGGGGCCGAAGAAACCAGCGTCCCGCCACCGCCTAGCGACGTCCCGCAAGTCGATCGTGGCCAGTACAACCGGAATGATAAAGGCGACGATAGCCCAAACCAGGACAAGCAGCTGACTATGCGAGGTCGTCTCAATGAACTTCCAGCCCCATATCACCAGCGGCATGCCGACCGCACCGGTCACAATTGCGGCAGGCATTGAAGGAAAAAGGCGCATAGGCCTAACTATAATAGACGGCATCGTGGCAGTCTATTTCTTGCCTTTCCGAGGGAGAAACGCCCAAAAGGCTGCATGCGAGAATTGTGGCGAATCATTCGGTATTTTGGAAGCGCAGTGATTCGCGCGTGACTCGTTCGAGTTCAAGAAACGCTGTCAGCTTTTCGTAACCCAGGCGATCACCAAGCCTACCAGACCTATGACAAATAAGATACTGCCTAGTTGGGGAGAAACGCCAGACATCCAGAGGGCAATTCCTATAGCTATGAAGAAGAATCCCCACCGGTGGATGTTCTTCATGGTCCCAAGCTTGGCCTTACCAATATGACGTTATCTACTCCGACCTGAGCGAGAATGACGCTGCGCCGGGTGGCGCGCCCTAGGCTGCTTGCTTCCCATTGCTTGCTGGAAAACAGCAGAGGTTGTTTCCGCGAAATCGCGCTTTTCCCTATTCTGCTGTTTTTTCGATTTGCGCTTTGATTTCGGCATGGCACAACTTGCCACACGTCAACGCCCCGTAAAATTCCCAATTTCAAACTGACCCACTACCGAATTTCGTTTTGCCTTGATCTACTGACGGCGGCCAGAATGTCGCCCAAAATAAAAGTCCTACTGAAGTAATCCCGCTCATGCGTCCCATCCAATCTTCTCTCCACTTGGCGAAGAATTGCAGTAAATGCATCTCGTTAGCTTAAATCTTTCCCGACCAACATCTCCGG
>DASTZJ010000348.1:0-2540 GCA_035764345.1 Candidatus Udaeobacter sp. | reverse complement strand
AAATCCGAATCACGCGTGGATCTCGTACTCAGGTTACAACTTCAACACGCCCTCCCAGCCAGGGCATGTTTTCGATGTGACGTACAACCAAGGTAGCAATGACGCAACCTGGACCTCTCTCGATAATCCAGGTGGGACCGCCTTTCCGGATTTTCCCGCGACCGACATCGCTCGTGATTCGAACGGCGATCTCTACGTCTCGAATGACTTCGGCGTAATGGTACTGGCAAATGGCTCGACCAGCTGGGCAACGGCTGGCAGTGGGCTTCCCATGGTCGAGGTCGCGGGTCTAACGATCGTGCCCAGTTCGCGCGTTTTGTACGCGGCAACGCACGGGCGGAGCGCTTGGAAGCTGACACTGCCATAAAGTCTGGTTTGTAGCTCGGGCGGGATAGTGAGAATCTATCCCGCCCATTTTTTTCACTATGCATCTCAAATCGCTGATTTTGGGTTGCGTCTTTTTGGTTCCAATCGGCTGTTTGGCATCGGATAACCCCGCGCCCGGTTTCGTCGAAGGGCATTTGAAGATCCTTGCGTCTAAGGATGTTGAACTTGCCGAGGGTAACCCGTCAAAGTTCAGCGATGGAAATTATGCCGAATATCCGCTGATCATCCTGAGCCAGGACGGCAAAAAAGAAATCGCGCGTATAACGGCGGACGAAAATGGAAACTATCGTCTCGTACTACCGCCTGGCCATTACATTCTGGATGTGCAAGGACGGCTGCCTAAGGGTCACGTCCGGGCGAAACCGCAACGGTTCACGATTACCTCAAATCAGACTGCCCACGTCGACATGGATATCGATACTGGCATTCGGTGAGTCGCCTTCGTGGCACTCGCAGGATGGCGATTGTTTCGTCAAATGACGAAAACTTCGCAGCGTGATTGACAAACGGCTTCAGTTGAGATTGAATACTATGCGCTAGTTTCCTTCCTCGCCAGCCACTCTCGCGGCGAGGTGTTATTCGGAAATTCGCACGTTCAATCAGCAGTTGCATAACAATCCCCATCCATGGCGGGACATAGTAAGTGGTCGAAGGTCAAGCGTTTTAAAGGCGCGATCGACGCGAAACGCGGCAAGATCTTCGGCAAATTATCAAAGGAGATCACCATCGCAGCAAAGCGGGGCGGTGGCGATCCCAATGGCAATCCGCGTCTACGCAGCGCGATCCAGGCTGCGCGCGCGCAGAGTATGCCAAACGATAACATCGAGCGCGCGATCAAACGCGGCACGGGTGAGGATAAAGATGGACAACAATTCGATGAGATCGTGTATGAGGGTTACGCGCCGGGCGGTGTTGCGATCATTGTCGAGACGGCAACTGACAATAAGAACCGCACCGGAGCGGAGATTCGGAGTATTTTCAGCCAGCATAATGGCAACCTCGCTTCGACCGGAAGCGTTTCGTATATGTTCCATCGGAAAGGGCAAATCAGCGTTCCGCGGTCAAGCATCGATGAGGATCGACTATTGGAGGTTGCCCTGGAGGCCGGCGCGGAAGAGTTGACAACCGACGACGATCAGTATGTTATTATCACTTCCCACGATCAGCTATACGCGGTAGCTGAGGCGCTCAAAAATGCGGGCGTAACCACCGATGGGCAAAAGTTTACATTCATTCCCGATACGACTGTTGCGGTGCCCGACGAGGCCGCGGCGCGTCAGGTGCTCCGTTTATGTGATGCGCTTGAGGACGACGACGACGTGCAAAACGTCCACTCAAATCTAGAAATCCCCGACGAATTGCTGGCCAGATTGCCGGCCTGAAAACTATTGCTTGCAGGAAACGTGTTAAGGCGTTGCTGCGCCCGAGAATTTTAACTTATGAACGAAGAAAACGAAAACCAACCTGTGCCGACTGAATCCGCCTTGCCGGAACAACGTCATCATCGCCCCCGCCGTCGTTTCCCGCGAAAACGTTACCGAGACCGGGACGATCGGTTCAGGCGCGATGATTCCGAGGAGTCGCCAAATTCTTCGTCAGTTAACGCCGATTCTGCCGGCACGGTTACTAACGTCGAGACCCTTGACCGGCCCGCCTCAGGCGGGCGCGAGGGAGCGGAGGCTGCTGCCGAAGGTGGCGAACAAGTTCAGGCCGAACCGGAATTCGGCGAAGGTATCATCGAAATCTCGGGCAAAGGTTTCGGGTTCTTGCGCGATGCGAAGCGCAACTTCGTGCAAACGCCTCAGGACATTTTTGTCACCCCCGAAATTGTTCGCCGTTTCGGCTTGCGCGATGGAATGTGGATTTACGGTGAAACGCGTCGCGGCAGCCGCGGCCCGCAATTGATCAAGTTGCTGACGATCAATAGCGAAGAGCCGGCGAAATATCAGGGTCTCACACCATTTGAAGAATTGACCACGATCAATCCGAACAAACGAATCAAGCTGGAGACTGTGCCGGACCGTTACACGACGCGGATCATGGATTTGATGACGCCGCTGGGAATGGGACAGCGCGGTTTGATTGTCGCGCCGCCGCGCACTGGCAAGACAACGCTCTTGCATCACATCGCCGAGGCAGTGGCAAAAAATCAT
>DASTZJ010000347.1:0-2126 GCA_035764345.1 Candidatus Udaeobacter sp. | reverse complement strand
CGAAGACATCGCCAATGCGCGGCTGCATTTTGAAGATGGTTGCGTGGCAAATGTTACCTCCAGCCGTATCAGTCCTGAACGCCTTCGCAAGATTCGCATCTTTCAAGAAGACGCATATCTCTCGCTCGATTATCAAAATCAAAGCGGCGAAATCTATCGGCGCCTTGGGGGACACATCACGCGCGACAGAGTGGAGATTGAACGCGAGGAACCGCTTAAGCTTCAGCTTGCTTCGTTCATCGAATGCGCGAGCACAGGGCGCGAGCCGCGCGTTTCGGGTTCCCAAGCCACAGCGGCACTGAAGTTGGCAGTGGAAATAACGAAGCGAATCGCGCTCAGTGGGTAAGACAATCGCAACTTACCAATTCAACTGTAGAGGCAGGCGTGTCGCCTGCGTGGAGATTGACTTTGCAGTCGACATCCGCCTTAGGCGGACCACCACAGAAGAATGACTATCTATTTCGTCGCCGGTGAAGTGAGCGCAGACAATCACGGTGCTGCATTAATGCGATCTCTGCGTGAGTTGGATGGCAAACTTAACTTTGTCGGGCGTGGCGGACCGCAAATGCAAAAGGTCGCGGCTGAGCCGTTCAAAAACTGGATCGGCGAGGCAGCAGTCCTCGGTTTATGGGAAGTGCTTAGGAAATATGGTTATTTCCGAGAACAGTTTCACGAAGCGCTCCACGAAATTCGGGAGAGCAAGCCTGACGCGGTCGTCCTGATTGATTATCCAGGCTTCAACCTGCGCCTTGCAGGCGCACTGCGAAGGCAAGCGCCGCGACAAAAAATCATTTATTACATCAGCCCGCAAGTATGGGCTTGGAACCGAGGACGCATCAAAAGAATGGCGCAATCCATCGACCTGGTGCTCTGCATTTTTCCGTTTGAAACCGATATCTACAGCCAGGCAGGCTTGCCCGCGCTGTTTGTCGGTCATCCCATGATCGAAAGATTACGGGCTCGGAAGATCGACAGAGTGCGTGATCGGAATTTGATCGCGCTTTTCCCCGGTAGTCGCTCACGCGAAGTGCGAAAAATTTTTCCGG
The DNA here is from genome assembly GCA_035764345.1 of Candidatus Udaeobacter sp. Taxonomy (GTDB): domain Bacteria; phylum Verrucomicrobiota; class Verrucomicrobiia; order Chthoniobacterales; family UBA10450; genus Udaeobacter. Next base: position 1,080 of record DASTZJ010000347.1, on the reverse strand, counting down.
TGATGCTGGATACGGCGCGTGAGCTTCGAAAGCACAACCCGAATCTGCGTTTTGAAGTGGCAGCTGCTTCTCATGAACTGGCGAGAGAAATGCAAAAGATGACGCCTCTCCCCTTGCCGCGGGGAAAGGGGATGGGCGCAAATTCGGAAGACCAACAGCTCATTCAGATCAAACTTGGCGAGACTGCGGCAATCATGCAACGCGCGTGGGCTGGGATTGTCGCCTCGGGAAGCGCCACATTGGAGGCTGCTTATTTCCGGTTGCCGTTTGTGCTGATTTATAAAGTGGCGTGGCCAACTTACCTGGCGGCGCGACTTGTGGTGAATGTAAAATATCTTGGTATGCCTAACTTACTCGCAGACGAGGAAGTCGTTCCGGAATTCATTCAGCACCGCGCAAAACCAAGTGCCATCGTCAAAGCCGTGCGGCCGCTGATTGAGAATGCAAACGCGCGCGAGCGGATGATTTCTCAGCTCGATGCGATCGTCCCCAAGCTGGGCGACAGCGGAGCGAGCCAAAGAGCCGCGCGAGCGATTATTGAAGAGATCGGAAGCGCGACTTAACTAATCACGCGATGAAAATTTGGGATATTTCACGAACGCTTTCGAATGATCTGGCAGAATGGCCGGGTGATGAGCCCTGTCAGTTTCGATTAACCAGAGAGAAGGCGAAAGGCGAAAGCGTTAACCTGGGCGCGATCACCATGAGCGTCCACAATGGCACGCACGCGGATGCCCGGTTTCATTTTGACACGAGCGGCGAATCAATTGAGAAAGCGCCGCTCGAAACTTATCTGGGCCCCGCGACCGTGGTCGATCTTGCGCAAGTCTTCTTAGATTCGAAGGAGAAACACCTGATCACCATCGAGGACCTCCGGCCTTCTGCTGAAGAAATAGCGGCGACCTCTCGGCTCCTCGTAAAAACTGGTCGATGGAGTGATTCCGCAGTTTTTCCAAACCAAATTCCGGTGATCGCCGCCGATGTCCCGGCGTGGCTGCAGAAGAATGGCGTCAAACTGCTGGGGTTGGACTTGCCGTCCGTGGATGAAATCGATTCGAAATCGTTGCAAAACCATCACGC
>DASTZJ010000346.1:0-2368 GCA_035764345.1 Candidatus Udaeobacter sp. | reverse complement strand
AGCGTGAAACAATGCGCGTCGCTTATTGTATAACCAGCACGAGCAATAATTGTCCGCTGCCAACTTGCGGACCTTTGATGACCAGGGGACTGCGTTTGCTCAGCTTGGCATCCGTTTCGAGCAAGAGTTCCTTCTCCTTGTAAAGCTTCAAATTCAAAACATAGCCGGCCTTGCTTTCGCCCTGCGCATCGACATGCAGCCCAAAAAATTTACTCGTTGCGAGCCAGTCTTCCTGTCCCGTCTTAAGCGTCTTTTGCGACTGGCCGATCACCTGAAATTGGTTGTAGCCAAAGAATTTTTTTAGCGACCCCTCGATCCGTGTCAATTCTGGTGGAATCGGTTGTGGCTGCGCAACGTTTTCCGCAATAACAAGTCCGCTCCACACTGTTTCCGCACCCTGCAACCCTGATACCGCAGCTGCGATCAGTGAGACAAACGGGATTAAGAACGCACGCGAGCGACCCATGAGCGATTACTTGGCCGCATAGTCGGCAGGCAAACTCTGCAATCCCTCCGTCCACAATACCGTTACCCGGTCTTGCTTCACCTCGAACATTGATACGGTGGCATTCGGGCTGACGACTGGATCAACGCGCGCATTTAGAATCTGGGTGAGGTACTGCGATTCTTGCGCAGGATTCTTGTCGCGCATGACAAAAATTGTAAGAACCAAAAAGACGGCGAGCAACGCGGTCCCCGTCCACAGCAGGCGAGGAATTGTCCACCACATGGAGGCTTTGGCTCTGCGCTCCGCAGAAGGCACGCTACCTTCGCGCATTATTCTTTCGCGGAGCTGATGGCTAAAAAACTCTTCGTTCGTCAGCGCAGGGGCAGCTAACTCGCGCTTCAAAAGAGCGCCAAGCTTTTTCGCGTCCGCCTTTTCACCTTCAGCAGCAACTTTGTCCGGCAGCGACGCCTCGAATTCCGAAAGTTCTCGCCCGCTAAGCTGTCCGTCCAGCCACGCGGTCCACTTTTCTTCAAATGTTTTCATAAACGTCCCTCAGGAAACTTTGCAATTTCTTGCGTGCATAAAATAGACGGGACATTACCGTGCCTATTGAGCAACCGAGCGCTTCTGCGATTTCATGGTATTGCATCTCTTCGATCTCTTTCATTAAGATGACGGCTCGCTGCTCGGGCGAGAGCCGAGCAATCGCCTTGTCGATGCGGGCGCGGATCTCGCTCCGTTCCATCATCTCATGAGGCAAGGCTTCCGACTTCGGCACGGTCTTGGACGCCGGATCAACTTCCTTTAGCTGGATGGCATCGTCGAACTCGCTACCTCCGCCTTTGATTTGTTTTTTGCGTAACCAGTCGATCGTCACGTTCATGACGATCCGATAAATCCAGGTATAAAACGACGAGCGTCCCCGAAAGCGTTTAATCGATTTCCATGCTTTGAGGAAGCTGTCCTGAGCAAGATCCCACGCGTCCTGCTCGCTGTGAACCATGTTGTAAATCATGCCAAATACTCGTGTTCGATAGCGAGTTACCAGCTCGTCGAATGCTTCGGTATCACCGGCCTGGCATCGTGCCACCAAGTCTAATTCCGACACATCGGCCTGAGCCAGAGTCGCTTCCGTTTGCATATTTGGACGGGAGCTGGCCCTATTTCATTCAACGCCGAAAACCTTCAGCGCCGAACCGGCGACGCCATTCGCCGCGATATTCGCCCATCAGAGTGATAATGCCGTCCCGCACTTGAAAAAGTCGCTGTTGCAATACTGCATATTGCGACCTGGTAACCAGTCTGGCGGGCTTTCGAAGTTGCGCAGCCGCGTCCATTGAAATCGTGATTGCTTTCAAGGCCCGCTTCAAATAGGCGATCGTCATTCCGATTTCATCCACGGTATCGCCACTCAATGCCGCTGCCAGCTTGGCGCTCGCCAGCGCAGCGTGCGTCGCCAATTTTATTGCAGCCGGCTCGTTCTGCAGCGAAGCGCTTCGATCGAAAAGTTGATCGATCCAGATTGTCAAGGCGAAGGCCGCACGATACAGGTCATGCTCTTCAAAGGTCCCTGCGGATCTGGATGTCTCGTCGACGCTCGGATTGCCCTCTTCAACCACGTTTTCGTCTAGCAGCGCATCGACCTCCGAGCTCCAATCTTTTGCATCCAACAATTGCGTCCAACCCATTTCGCGGGCGATGATCTCGTCACGCTCGGGATCATCAAGGTACGCATCCAGTAATTGCATGTACTTTTCTGTCTTGCCGTCTTGTTGCTGGAGAAAACGCTCCCACTCATACTCATCCCATATCCTTTCGGGCTCGCCCTCGTAGCCGGCCATAACAAGACTAAACGCGAGCTTGCCTCTGCGTGCAAAATGTTTTGGCGTAGCCACCGCCTTGCGGGCGGTCCTGGGTAAC
>DASTZJ010000345.1:0-2296 GCA_035764345.1 Candidatus Udaeobacter sp. | reverse complement strand
ACGATGTTTGGATTTACGATTTCAAAACCGGCGCCACCGAAAATCTGACGAACAACCCCGCGCAGGACATCTGCCCGATGTGGGGACCGGACAACAAGATCTATTTCATCTCCGACCGCGACAACCGCATGAATCTGTTCGTTATCGACCTTGCGACGAAGGAAACCAAGCAGCTCACCCACTTCACAGACTTTGACATTAAGTTTCCGTCGATCGGCAAAGACTCAATCGTGTTCGAGCAAGCTGGATACATCTGGCGTTACGATCTCGCGAGCGGTCAGGCAACGCCCATGCCCATCGAGATCAAGGAAGATTTCGCGATTGGCCGCTCCGCGCTTGTCGATGCAGCCAGACATATCGAATCGGTGAACCTTGCGCCGGATGGCGAGCGCTCCATCACAGTAGCGCGCGGCGACCTTTTTTCCGTGCCGGCAAAGAACGGCACGCCACGCAATCTGAGTAAAACTTCGGGCGCGCATGAGCGCGACGCAGTTTGGTCGCCGAACGGAAAATGGATCGCCTATAACTCGGATGTGACCGGCGAAAACGAGCTCTACGTTCGCTCCCAGGACGGCAAAGCGGAGCCGCAGCAGATTACAAGTGGCGCCGACACCTATTACTACGCGCCGAAATGGTCGCCCGACAGCAAGAAGCTGCTCTGGAGCGATCGATTGCAGCGACTTCGGTATGTCGATGTTACAACCAAAGCGGTGACGATGGTCGATCAGGACAAATACGGCGAGATCGAAGGTTACGCCTGGTCTCCGGACAGTCAGTGGATCACCTGGGCGCGCCCGGAGGAAAATGGCATGTCGCGGGTCTATCTCTACTCACTCGCGAACAAACAACAGACTGCTGTAACAGATAACTGGTATGGCTCCGGCGAAGCGGTCTTCAGCGACGACGGGAAATATTTGTTGCTTGCCTCCGCGCGCGATTTCAAGCCGACATTTGGCGACGAAGAATTTGCAAACGTGTATCGCGACATGCAGCGCGTTTATCTCGTCACCCTGGCAAAAGAAACAGCGAACCCCCTCGCCCCGAAGAGCGATGAAGTCGGCAAGGCTGAAGAAAAACGACAAAAGGAAAAAGCGAAGGAAGCTGAAGAAAAAAAGCCCGAAGAAAAAGCCACTGGGAAAAAACCGGAAGAAAAACCAAAGAAGCCACTCGTTGTGAAAGTGGATACCGATGGAATCCAGAACCGGATCCTTGGATTGGAAATTACACCGGGAAATTATCGCAACATCCGAATGCTGGATGACGGGCGGATCTTTTATCTACGCCGCACAGCGGCTGATGAAGTCGGCGAAGATGACGAAGAAGGATTCCCCGAAAGAGACAGGAAATCGCACCTTTGCGTTTACAACGTGGACGATCGCAAGGAGACCGTCCTGGGCGACGCGAACAATTACCAAATCACGTTCGACGGCAAAAAGATGCTGGTGAAGGTCAAAAAAGATTACGCCATCATCGATGTGCCGAAGGACAAGCTCGAGACCAAAGATCACGAGCACAAGATCCAAGGTCTGGATACGCAGTTGGATCGGCATGCCGAGTGGAACCAAATCTACTTCGAATGCTGGCGGCAAATGCGAGATTTCTTCTTTTCACCTACCATGAACGGCGTCGATTGGAAGGCGATGCGAGACAAATACGCTGCGCTGCTCCCGTTTGTTAATCATCGTAATGATCTGACCTACCTTCTAGGCGAACTCATCGGTGAGTTGAACAATGGCCACACCTACGTCGGCGGCGGTGAGCGCCCCGACACTCCACGCATCAAGCTCGGCCTGCTCGGTGCCGAATTCTCTCGCGACCCAGCCACGCGCGCATATCGCATCGAACGCATTTTGCCGGGTGAAAATTGGGACAAGAAAACCCGCTCGCCGCTCAGAGATGTCGGCGTGGACGTGAAACCCGGCGATTACATTCTGGCGATCAACAACACCCCGGTCTCCACATTGCCCAATCTTTACGACGCACTCATTGGCACCGCAGACAAACAAGTGATTCTGCGCGTAAATTCCAAGCCGACTGATGCCGGCGCGCGCGACGTGACGGTTGTGCCCACTGACGATGAAGCGCCGCTCTATTATCTCGATTGGGTCCAAAAGAACATCGATTACGTAAACAAGAAAACCGGCGGCGAAGTCGGCTATCTGCACATCCCCGACATGGGGCAGCCAGGTTTGAATGAGTTTACCAAACTTTATTTCCCGCAAATTCGTAAACACGCGCTCATCGTTGACGTTCGTGGCAACGGCGGCGGATTCGTCTCACCGCTGGTGATCGAGCG
>DASTZJ010000344.1:0-4131 GCA_035764345.1 Candidatus Udaeobacter sp. | reverse complement strand
GCTTCGCTTATACCGATGTGGAAGAACTCAAACCACCGAGTGGAATACGCATTCGGTTCCGGGCGCATAATTCGAAGGCGAGGTAAGCCAAGCTTGAACCTTTTCCAACGTCTCGTTTCTATTCATGCCGACAATTGGCTTCTGAAAAATTTGCCGTGCCCAATCCATTAATCGCGGTCCTGAAATCTCGGTCTCATGCGGATGAGCAGCGAAATATTTCGCGGTTAGCCATTCCGCCCTGGGAAAAAGGTGAAAGTGAACGGCGCGTGTCTCCTCCGAGAATAAAGCGCAGTAAACTCGTTGTGGGTGAACGACCGCTTCGATTGCATTACTAGCCACCGCCAGCGTTGGTCCGAGCGATGCGAGAGCTTCAGAATTCATCTGCGCCAGGGACTCGACAGCTTGTCTTGGCATCACAATCAAATAGCCTGGGATGTAGCAGTCGTTGCAGGGTTCCAGGGTAAAGTGCTCATTAGCCAGAAGTGGCGAGCGGCTTCTCGCGTGTGCAGTGTGGTTTGTGGGGTCCCTCACTTCGTTCGGGATGACAGAGGAACGTTAGCGACCTTCCTGCGATGGTCCTGCGGGAGCTTTATTTTTCTCCTGCGCACCGATGCCGATCTTTTTCAGGAACGGTTGGATCGATTGTTTGCGGCCGAGGAACTTCTCGATAGAAACGTTGACGTCACGTGAATCACCCGGCTCGTAGATTTCGCGGCGTAATTTCATGCCGGCTTGTTTGTCAAGGTAGCCGTCCTTCGCTCTTTCGAAGACTGTTGCCATATCGGCGGCGATGGCATCGGCCCATGCATAGCCGTAGTAACCCGCATCGTATCCGTTCAGATGCCCAAAGTAAGAAACGAAAGTTGTGCTCGGATCGATCGGTAGAAAGACCTTTTCCAGAACCGGATTCGAAGTGGCCACGCAATCGTAAGGCATATCTTCGGCGTGCTGATTGTGCAACGCGAGATCGAGTGATGCGAACGCGAACTGGCGTCGATAAAAAACACCGGCATTCGCCAGCTTTGCGTCGTTCATTTTTTTGATTATTTCCGCTGGGATTTTCTTCGATGGATCGCGGTAATCGGCCGCAAACGTGTCTAGCACTTTCTTGTCCCAGACCCAGTTCTGCAGCATTTGCGATGGCGCTTCTACGAAATCACCCGGCACGTGGGTTCCCGCGAAACGGCCGTACTTCGCGCGAGTGACAATGGAATGCAGGGCGTGCCCGAATTCGTGGAACAAAGTCTCGACTTCCTGGTGTGTCAGTAAAGACGGCTTGTCCGCTGTCGGAGGCGAAAAGTTGCAAAGCAAGGCGACAGTTGGCCGCTGGTATTTTCCATCCGGCAACAGTTTGCCACCGATAATTTCGAACTGGGCGAAATGATTGAATTTTCCTTCGCGCGGAAACATGTCGAGATAAAACATCCCGAGCGGCTCGCCCGTAGCGGAATCGGTCACCACATAAAGCTGGAGATCATCGATCCATTTGTAAGGCGCGGCTATCTTCTCAAACTTCAGGCCAAAGATGCTCTGATAAATGTTGAACATGCCGTCGAGCACCCTTTGGAAGGGGAAATATGCGCGCAAAGCTTCCTTATCGACGGCGTACTTTTGTTTGTCCCGCTGGCTGGCGTAATAGCGCCAGTCCCACACCTCGATTTTCGCGTTGGGATTGTTTGTTTCAGCAGCCTTCAACTTTTGTAATTCTGCCACTTCGCTCGCGAACTTGGGCTGGATCCCGGTGACCAGCTCGCTGATGTAGTTTTCCGCATTCGCGCCAGTCTTGGCCATTTTGACTTCGGTCTGATAGTCGTCCCACGATTTGTACCCGAGTCGCAGCGCAATCTTGTTCCGGAGCGCGAGCATCTGGTTGAGAACAGGAACGTTTGCCTCTTTGGCGAGCGTCTCGCGAATGACATAAAGCTGTTTGCGTGTCGCTTCGCTCTTGGCGTTTTCCTCGACCGTATTGAACTGCCACGTGACATTTGCCATCACTGTGTAGGCGTCGTCTCCTGTCCTGACGCCGGGTGAAGCGAAGAAGCTTTCCGGCAGTCCATTCAAATCGGCCTTCGTGAAGATCACTGGCGCGTTGGCCTTAACGATGTTCGTGTCGAAATCGGTCCCAAGTTTGGACAATTCTTTCCGAAGTTGCTCAACTTCCTTACGCTCATCGGGCGGAAGATCTAATCCAGCACGGCGATAATCGCGCAACGTTTCGTTCAGCAATTTTTCGTCCTCACCTGAAAGCTTTGGGTGTGTATCGGCGAAAGCTTTGATTGCCTTGTAAACGTCGTCACGGTAATCAATTCCGACCGCCCAATCTTGAAAAGCCTTCACAGCGTTCTCAGCGGCGGCGCGCATTCCTGGATTGGTGTTTGTCTCTTTAATGATTACGGCCTTGTTCGCCGCAAGTCCCGCCTGATAAGTGAGATCATCGAGTGCGACGACCGTGCTCTTAAACGTAACCTTGTTCAGGTCTTGCGAGCCGATTTGATCCAGCGCCTTGTTCGCCTGCGCGATGGCGTCGTTCATCATTGTCTCGATCGCTTTCGGTGTTTGCTCCCAATCGGGAATCGTCAAGACAGTTTTGGCCTTCGCGGCCGCAGCGCGAAAGTCATCGACAGTTTTTAGTTCAGCAGCCGGAAGATTATGATTTGAAGCGACGAAAACGAGTGACAGGAAAAGAAGCAAGGATTTCATGAACGTTGAGTGTCGGCGAACATCCGTGGGCGCGCGCAAAAGGCAAGCTTGATTGACCGTCCCGTGTTGCGTTTCAAGCACTGACACGTTAGGAAACGTGCGCCACGATGATCCAGAAATTTTTCCTCGCTTTCATTCCGATCTTTGTCGCGATCGATCCAATCGGGCTTGTCGCGATATTCATGGGTCTGGCGACCGACGCTTCGCCGGAGCAGCGAAAACGCCAGGCGTCTCTCGGAATCTTCACAGCTTTCTGCGTAGCTATCGGATTTGTTTTTCTCGGGCAAATTATCTTCGACGCGCTTGGAATTACCGATGCCGACTTTCAAGTCGCAGGCGGGTTGATTTTACTGGCGTTGGCTGGGCGTGAGTTGCTCAATGTTGGACCGTCCAGCCACGGAGGCAGCGAAGAATTCGGAATTGTGCCGCTTGGGATGCCGTTGATCGCCGGGCCGGCGTTGCTCACGGCGCTTCTGGTTCTCGTCGATACAGTGGGCGTGTTGTTCACGCTGGTGTCGCTGCTGGTTAATCTCGCGTTAGTCGCATTGGCGTTTTGGAATGCAGATCGGTTCGCGCGCTGGATGGGTATGCAAGGATTACGCGGCGTGTCGAAAATTGTCGCGCTCCTCCTTGCCGCGATCGCCGTCAGCCTCATCCGTCGCGGCTGGAACACTCCGGCCTGACTGACGGCAACAATAAGCTAGCCTTTAGATAAAGCTCTTCGTGCCGGCGTTTGGCCGGTTTCCATCACTTCGATGCTATTCGAAGTTAAAACAGTGATTGCAGAACGCTTACGGTAAGATAGTTTCTGGAACACGCGGACCGCTGACAAGATGCCTGCGCTCAGAGGGCCAGAATTCTTTGAGATCTGCGCTTTTATCGCCGGCTTGATATCGCGCGTTTAACTCAGTTTCAATCGCCTTGATCTCATCCTGCTGCGGAAGCGCCATTCCCGAATAGACGTAGGCCGGCACTTCGTTGGCCGTCCGGGTGAATGGCTGTTGGGCGTATAGGTCCAAGCGACGCTTCTGCAACTGGTCCGTGGTCCAGTTCTTGTAAACCGGATTTGGATATCCCCACGCGTCCGGGTTCCGCCCGTAGCGGTCATAAGTATAACCGCCCGTCACCGCCGGACCGGGTGATGGGGCGGGCTGATTCGCACAGCCAATCAAGCCAACGGCAAATGCTGCTAAGAATAATCGTTTCATACTTTTTACCTTGTTTAGAGACTCACTTGCGACTATTTAACCACAGAAATCGCTCGCAGTCGCATGTTTATTTTGCTTTTCCGCCTTTGCCAGTCCGGTGTAGAGTGCTGCAAATCCGAATGGCGGCTTTAAGCCGATTCAGACTAACACATACCGAGAAATGGCCCGGGTTATTGACACACCGGTGCCTCCTGTTACTATCCTCGCTCCAATGAGATTTCCT
>DASTZJ010000343.1:0-3854 GCA_035764345.1 Candidatus Udaeobacter sp. | reverse complement strand
AGCTGTGGGGCGACCAATCGCACTGCTTGTGGTCGGGTCGTTGCTAGGGCTGCTGTCGGGCGTCCTCGCTAGCCGGCTTCTGGGGCAGATTGTGTATCAAGCGAACCCGCGAGATCCCGTGGTCGTCGTCGGCGCGGTGCTAACGATGGTGTTGCTGGGCGTTGCAGCGTCCGCTATTCCAGCCCTGCGAGCCCTTGCTGTCGATCCCTCCAAACTCTTGCGGGAAGAGTAAAGCCGTAAAGACAGTTCATTTCAGCGCCTCTCGGCCGATGCCGATTTTCTTCAGGAACGGTTGGACCGATTGTTTGCGGCCTAGGAATTTTTCGATCGAGACGTTAACGTCACGCGAATCGCCGGGCTCGTAGATTTCGCGGCGTAATTTCATGCCGGCTTGTTTGTCGAGATAGCCATCCTTCGCTTTTTCGAAGACGGTTGCCATATCTGCCGCGATGGCGTCGGCCCATGCATAACCGTAGTAACCGGCATCGTAGCCATTCAGGGGGCGGAAATACGAAACAACCGTTGTGCTCTGATCAATTGGGAGAAAAACCTTTTCTAGGATCGGATTCGAAATGGCTACGCAATCGTAGGGCATATCCTCGGCATGCTGGTTGTGCAACGCGAGATCGAGCGATGCGAATGCGAATTGGCGTCGATAAAAAACACCGGCATTCGCCAGCTTGGCGTCATTCATTTTCCTGATTATTTCCGCCGGAATTTTCTTCGATGGATTGCGGTAATCCGCGGCAAAGGTGTCGAGCACTTTCTTGTCCCAGACCCAGTTCTCCAGCATCTGCGACGGCGCCTCCACAAAATCCCCAGGCACATGCGTTCCGGCGAAACGACCGTACTTCGCGCGAGTGACAATTGAATGCAAAGCGTGGCCGAATTCATGGAATAAAGCCTCGACCTCCTGGCACGTCAGTAAAGACGGCTTATCCGCCGTCGGAGGCGAGAGGTTGCAAAGCAAGGCGACCGTCGGCCGCTGGTATTTTCCGTCGGGCAACAGTTTGCCGCCGATAATTTCGAACTGGGCGAAGTCATTGGTTTTTCCTTCCCGCGGAAACATATCGAGATAAAACATCCCCAGCGGCTGGCCCGTGGAGGAATCGTTCACCATATAAAGCTGGAGATCGTCGATCCATTTGTAAGGCGCGGCGATCTTCTCGAATTTCAGACCAAAGATGCTCTGATAGATGTTGAACATGCCGTCGAGCACCTTTTGGAACGGGAAGTACGCGCGCAAAGCTTCCTTGTCGACGGCGTATTTTTGTTTGTCGCGCTGGTTAGCGTAATAGTGCCAGTCCCACACCTCGATTTTGGCGTTGGGATCGTTGGTATCGGCGGCCTTCAATTTTTGTAATTCCGCCACTTCGCTCTCAAACTTGGGCTGAATTCCGGTGACCAGATTGCTAATGTATTTCTCGGCGTTTGCACCACTCTTGGCCATTTTGACTTCAGTCTGATCGTCGTCCCACGATTTGTAACCGAGCCGTAGCGCGATCTTGTTCCGGAGCGCAAGCATCTGGTTGAGAACAGGCACGTTCGCCTCCTTGGCGAGCGTCTCGCGAATGACATAAAGCTGTTTGCGCGTCGTTTCGCTCTTTGCGTTTTCTTCGACCGTACTAAATTGCCACGTGACATTCGCCATCACTGTGTAGGCATCATCTCCTGTCCTGATGCCGGGCGAGGCGAAGAAGCTTTCCGGAAGTCCATCCAAATCGGCTTTCATGAAAGTCACCGGCGCGTTAGCTTTAACAATGTTTGTGTCGAAATCAGTGCCGAGTTTGGACAACTCCTTCCGAAGCTGCTGCACCTCTTTGCGCTCATCGGGCGGAAGGTCTAATCCAGCACGCCGATAGTCGCGCAACGTTTCGTTCAGTAGTTTTTCGTCTTCACCTGACAGCTTTGGATGGGTATCAGCGAAAGCCTTGATCGCCTTGTAAACATCCTGACGATAATCAATGCCGACAGCCCAGTCTTGAAACGCCTTTACCGCATTCTCCGCGGCGGCACGCATTTCGGGACTGGTGTTCGTTTCTTTAATGATTATCGCTCTGTTCGCTGCAAGTCCCGCCTCGTAAGTGAGATCATCAAGGGCGACGACCGTGCTCTTAAACGTAACCTTTTTCAGGTCTTGCGAGCCGATTTGATCCAGTGCCTTGTTCGCCCGCGCGATGGCGTCGTTCATCATTGCCTCGATCGCTTTCGGGGTTTGCTCCCAATCGGGAATCGTCAGGACGGCGTGGGCCTTCGCAGCCGCAGGGCGAAAGTCATCGACAGTTTTCAGTTCACCCGCAGAAAGGCATGAATTTGAGGCAACAAGAGCTACGCACAGACAGAGAAGCGAGAATTTCATGGTGAAAAGATTGGCCCACACCTGTATGCGTGCGCAGCGGAAAGGCAAATTCAGCGGAACGGTGTTGAATGCGAGAAGGCGGGAAGCGCCACTCTCGGTCAAGCGTATCGTGCAGGAGCAATCCTCTATACCTGGGCTGCGCGATTCTTGGGTTGCGTTTGACCACGACGCAAAGTTAGAAAACATGCGCCATCGATGATTCAGAAATTTTTCCTCGCCTTTATTCCGATCTTCGTTGCGATCGATCCAATCGGACTCGTCGCAATCTTTACCGGACTCGCTGCCAACGCTTCGCCGGAACAGCGGAAACGCCAGGGGTTTCTGGGAATCTTCACGGCGCTCTGCGTGGCTGTCGGATTTATTTTTCTCGGGGAGATTATTTTCGACGCACTTGGAATCACGGATGCGGACTTTCAAGTCGCAGGCGGTCTCATTCTGCTTGGTCTGGCAGGTCGCGAATTGCTCAATATTGGGCCGTCCGACCACGGAAGCAGCGATGAATTCGGAATCGTGCCGCTTGGGATGCCGTTAATCGCCGGCCCGGCGTTGCTTACGGCACTGCTCATTCTCGTCGATACGGTGGGCTTAGTGATCACGCTGGTGTCGCTTCTGGTTAATCTTGCCCTCGTTGCAGTGGCGTTCTGGAATGCAGACTGGTTCACGCGCTGGATGGGCAGACAAGGGTTACGCGGCGTATCGAAGATCGTCGCGCTCCTTCTCGCCGCGATTGCTGTCAGTCTCATCCGGCGCGGTTGGAACACGCCAGCCTGACTGATTGCAGCGGCAGGCCAGCCTTTAGGAGAAAGTCCTTAGCTCCGGCGACATCTCGCCGATTTTCCATCACTTCGATATCCTTCGAAGTTAAAAAAGTGCTTCTACACGCGGGCCGCTGGCAATATGCCTACGCTGAGAGGGCCAGAATTCTTTGAGCTCTGCGCTCTTGTCGCCGGCCTGGTATCGCAGATTTAGCTCAGTTTCGATGGCCTTGATCTCATCCTGCTGTGGAAGCGCCATTCCCGAATAGATATAGGCGGGCACTTCGTTGCGATCCCGGGTGAAGGGAACCTGAGCATAGAGATCCAAGCGGCGCTTTTGCAGTTGGTCCGTGGTCCAGTTCTTATAAACCGGACTTGGATGTCCCCACGCGTCCGGGCTCCGCGCGTAGCGGTCGTAAGTATAACCCCCGGTCACTGCCGGACCGGGCGATGGCGCAGGCTGATTCGCGCAGCCAATCAAGCCAACGGCAAATGCTGCTAAGAATAATCGTTTCATACTGTTTACCTTGTTTAGAGACTCACTTGCCACTATTTAACCACAGAAATCCCTCGCAGTCGCATGTTTATTTTGCTTTTCAGCCTTTGCCAGTCCGGTGTAGAGTGCTGCAAATCCGAATGGCGGCTTTAAGCCGATTCAGACTAACACATACCGAGAAATGGCCCGGGTTATTGACACACCGGTGCCTCCTGTTACTATCCTCGCTCCAATGAGATTTCCT
>DASTZJ010000342.1:0-3584 GCA_035764345.1 Candidatus Udaeobacter sp. | reverse complement strand
CTGAGCCGTCTCTGGCCAATACCCTGGCGCGTGAGAGATGAACTCTTTTCCGTCCCCTTTTTCTGATGCAGTAGTGATCATTTTCGTTGCGGACGAAAAAGTTAAGACCCTTAAATATAGTGTCAACGGAGGCACTTAATTGTGCGCTACGCACTCGTTAGTCATCATCCGATTGGGTGATGCTACGCGACCTTGCACTCAATCCCGACACCGCGTGCGAAGCCGCAGATCACACGGTCATTTACCGCCGAGCACACTTAGCTCCCAGCGGTAACCGTCGGGGTCATGGAACCAGAGGCCCATGTTTTTCGATCCCTCGGCTTCCGGACCGATTTCATCGCCCGGATCTTCAATGTCGGCGCCGACGCTCTTTAAATGTGTAAGCGCCTTTCGCAACGTCACCATGTCCGGCAGGTGAAACGACATGTGATCAATCGTTTCCGGCGACGGTTTACCTTTGAACAGTGCAATTGTCACGTTGTCGTTGCCAACCGCGACGCCGCTCCCGAAATCGAATTCTTTGCGTAACCCCAGCGCGCGCTGGAACCAATGCGCGCTTTTCTCCGGATCGCGCACAGCCAGGCCAAAGTGACCGACTTCTCCAAGCGTGAATGGAACTTTCATGAAGGCGCTGAATCGTTGAATCCCTAATCAATCGGTGTCGTGCGGTTCGGAGCCGTTTCGAGAAATGAGCGGCTCCATGAAGTGCTGGTTGAAATCTTTCAGGGCGTCGCGCGGCGTTTCTCCCAGCCCGCTCGCGCCCCGTCGCACTTCCGGCCCGATAAAGGCCAGCCAGATATCACCCACCATTCCCATTCTTGGGCGCAAGCGTGCGGCCGGGCTGCGGGGATGGTTTTCGAGGTAGTCCTCGACGTCCTCTTTTATCACCGAAGGCAGTTCTTCAATTGCAAGCGAGACCATATTTAGGAAACGTGTATGGATCGCATGTTGGCCTTGAACAGTCCAAAAACGGTTCGCTCAGGAAGATGAAAACGATGCAAGGACGCATCGGACTCCTAAAGCACCTTCGTGCGAAACCTACCGGGCAGCTGGTCTGCTATATCATTGCGAAAAGCAGCGCGGGATTAATCGCGTCCCCAAACCATGGCGACCGAAGTCGTGAGGCTGCCGCCCATGTTGAACGTGAGGAACCTCTTCGCATTCTCGATCTGGCGAGCGCCGGCCTGTTCTGTGAGTTGTTGATACGCTTCAAAAACCTGGCGAACGCCTGTCGCCCCCACAGGGTGACCATCGGCGATTAAGCCGCCGCCCGCGTTCACCGGAATTTGGAAAGGCCCTTTGAATTTCTCCGTGCGCACCTGCGGCAACGCTGTCGCTCCGCTTTTCACAAGCTCGACGCCTTTGCCAGACTCGGCGAGTCCGAGAATTTCGTAGGCGACAATTTCAGTAATGGAAAAGCAATCGTGCACCTCGGCGCCTTGCAGGTCGCGCGGTGTCAGATTGGCCATGCGGAAAGCTTTCTCGGCCGCTTTGCGCGCGGTCGAAAACGCGGGCGCATCCTTTTTGTCGAGCGGCAGATAATCGGTGGTATGACCGTAGCCAAGCAGTCTGGCAGTCTTGTTTCTATCGCGGCCGATTTTCTCCAGGTACTTTCCAGAAACGAGGACAACCGATGCTGCGCCGTCGGTGATCTGCGAACAATCGGAAACTTTAAGGGGCGGTGCGACACTCGGATTCTTATCGGAAACCTGGGATGCGCAATCGAGGGTGAGATCGGCGTCACGCATTTGCGCGAGCGGATTTAACTTGGCGTGCGCATAATTTTTCCATGCAACCAGGGCCAGGTCTGCTTCGCTCGCTCCGTATTTTTCGATGTAAATCTGGGCGATCCGCCCAAACAATTTAGGGAACATGAAATCGCCGTACTCCGGCTTTTCGTTGTGATAATCGGCTGCCGCGCCAAGCACATCCGACCCATCGAGCGACGACATTGTCTTCTGCTGTTCCGCGCCAACGACCAGCACGACGTCATAAAACCCGCCCATGATCCATTCGGCGCCAAGCAACACCGATAACGCCCCGGACGCGCACGCCGCTTCAGTGTGCATTGTTGGAATTCCGCGCAATTTTGGATCGATCTCAGGAATAAACGCTCCGAGCTGCAATTGCTTGGTGAACTGACCAGCGTTGAAATTGCCAACCGCGCCCGCTTGAATTTCTGCCGGATCAATCTTGGCGTCGTCGATCGCCTTTTTGCCCGCTTCGATGATGATGTGCCGGATCGTTTTCCCTTCTTTCTTCAGGTTGCGCTTAAAATCGGTGCGCCCACCGCCGAGAATGTAAACTTCGTTCATAATTGTTAGTTTAATTTACCTGATCTTCACAGGCTGTCATCCCGAGCGGAGCGAGGGACCTCCCGCAACACGCGGCGTTACGCAAGCAAATCTGAGTGACCGATCACAAGATGTGAGATCCTTCGCCGTCTTTGCGACTCAGGATGACATGCTAGTCGCCAAAGGCATTGATGCCTGTGATGTCGCGGCCGACGACCAACGTGTGGATGTCATGCGTGCCCTCGTAAGTCGAGACGGTCTCAAGATTCATGAGATGCCGTATCACGGAGTAGCGATCGGTGATGCCAGCGGCGCCGAGAATGTCGCGCGCCTTCCGGGCGCTTTCCAGCGCCATCCAGACATTGTTGCGCTTCGCCAGCGAAATCTGCGCAGGACGCACCGAGCCCATTTCCATCATACGCGTGAGACGCAATGCCAATAATTGCGCCTTGGTAATCTCCTGCGCCATCCAAACAAGTTTTTGTTGCACTAATTGGAAGCCGGCAATCGGGCGGCCAAACTGTTCGCGCGATTTGGCGTAAACCAGCGCCGTTTCGTAGCAATCGATGGCCGCTCCAATCACACCCCACGCAATGCCTGCGCGCGCGTGCGAAAGACAGGACAATGGCGCACCGAGTCCGGACGCCTTGGGCAAACGACTCTCCGCAGGTATTCGGCAATCTTCGAACCAGCATTCCGACGTCCGCGACATGCGCAGACTAAACTTTCCCTCGATGTCCTGTGCGCGAAATCCTGGCGCCTCTTTTTCGACCACGAATCCGCCCACGCGCCCATCCTCATCCTTTGCCCAAACGACTTTAACGTCCGCAATCGAAGCGTTGCCGATCCAGCACTTGCTACCGTTCAAAATGTAATGGTCACCTTCGCGTTTGGCGCGGGTTTCCATCCCCCCTGGATCTGAACCATGTCCATGTTCTGTCAGCGCAAAACACCCAATAAGTTTGCCCGAGACCAGTCCCGGCAGCCAGCGCGCCTGTTGATCGGGCGAGCCAAACGAATGGATCGCCTGAATCGCGAGTGCACCCTGAACAGAAGCCAGTGAGCGCAAACCGGAATCGGCCCGCTCTAGCTCTTGCATGATGAGGCCGTACGCGGTGTGGCTAAGGCCAGCGCACCCATGCTCTTTCAGATACGGCGCGTAAAAGCCCAGCGCACCCATGCGCGGGATGAGATTATCTGGGAATTTGGCCGCGCGATGGCACGGAACGATCTCGCACCAAACTTCCTCTTGCACAAAACGCCTCGCCCGATCGCGCGCTGCGCGTTCTT
>DASTZJ010000341.1:0-4676 GCA_035764345.1 Candidatus Udaeobacter sp. | reverse complement strand
AGCTTTGAGGACTTGCTTCGACGCGAAGGCCGAAAAACGCCCGCGCCCTCCGATTTTGTTTTCCTCGGAATCGATCAAAGCACATTGCAGTTGCCGCCACTGACGGCTGAAGAAATCGCGAGCAATCGCGCGTTTCAGCTGATGACTGAGAAACCATTCCCATGGTCGCGCGAAGTATGGGCGCTTTTAGTCGATCGACTATTCGCTGCAGGCGGGCGCCTGGTCGTGTTCGACATGATCTTCAGTCCGCCGAACGATGGTGATCAGGCATTTCATGCTGCGCTGGATCGCTACCATGACAAGGTCGTGCTCGGCGCCAATTTCGACATGGCAAACGCGGCCCAGGCCGTCACGCCAAACAACACGCTGATTCCACCGCCGCAATTGCAGGACAATCGCGTCGGGTTCGTGAATGTCTGGGCCGACCCAATCGATGGAAAAATCCGAGCGGTGACTTATCGCGTGACCGATCGGCAACTCGCCGGTTTACCGCCCGACTCAAGCGAAGAAATTTATCAATCTCTTTCGGCCCGCGCACTGGCCAAGATCGGCCACGCGAATGATGTGCCAAATGATTTTCATGGTCACATGATTCGCTTCACGTCGCCGGACGCGTTTGCGCCCCGCCCGCTTTACGAAGTTTTCGATCCAAAGTTTTGGCATGCCAATTACGCTGACGGCGCGTTTTTTAAGGACAAAATCATAATCGTCGGGTCGTCAGCGCAGGTGATGCACGATGTTTTCGACACGCCGATGAGCCCAACCACATCGGGTCCGGCGCTTCATTTGCAGGCGATGGCAGCGGCGATAAATCACGAATTTTTGCGGCCGACACCAGCGAAAACCGGCCTCGCGCTGGTGGGCGCGGCAGGACTGGCGGCGTGGTTGCTGGTCGCCTTTTTGCGGCGGCCGTTGCTTTGCCTTGGCACGCTGGTTCTGATTACGGCTGCATATCTCGGCGTGGCACGATTGTGTTACGACGGAACTGGACTACTGCTTCTCACCGTTCCGGTCCTCTCGGCCCTGGTGTTGAGCGGATTATTTTCGCTTGGTTTCGAGTACGCTCTCGAGCGACTTGAGAAATTGCGCACTCGGCGCACGCTCGAACGTTACGTCTCGAAAAATTTGGTCAAGGAGGTCCTGGAAAATCCGGACAGCTATTACAGCTCGCTTCGCGGAGTCCGCGTCCCAGCGACAATTTTGTTCTCGGATCTGATTGGTTTCACCACGTTATCTGAAAAAGCCGATCCTGAGGCGCTGGTTTCGCAACTCAATGAGTATTTAAGCCGCATGACTTCGGTCGTCTTTAGCAATGGCGGCACGCTCGATAAATTCATCGGCGACGCGATCATGGCCGTATGGGGCAACGTACGCAGTTTTGGCATGGCGCAGGACGCGAAAAATTGCGCGCGCGCGGCGCTGGCAATGCGGCGAGAGTTGCGTCAGCTCAATCAAAAATGGCGCGAAGAAGGCCGCATGGGGCTCGGCATGGGGGTCGGCATCAATCAAGGCGAGGTGATCGTCGGCAATATTGGCTCGCACGAGCGGATGGATCCCACGGTGATTGGCGACTCCGTTAATTTGGCGTCGCGGCTCGAAGGTCTCACCCGAGTTTATGGTGTGGATATTCTCGTTGGCGCCTCTGCAGCTGAGCTAGCGCGTGACGAAGTTCACCTTCGTTCGGTCGCCCGGGTACAGGTGAAAGGCAAAAGCAAACCGGTGGATATTTTCACCTTCATTGGCGCTCGAAACGAAGAGGTCGATCCAGAATTCCTGAAGTGGGTCGAGACGTACGAGGAGGGATTGGAGAGATTTCGCACACGCGATTTTACTGAGGCCAAGATTCTGTTTTCTCGGTTCCTGGAATTTTATCCGGACGACCTACTGGCGAAGATGTATCTGAATCGCGCGCTCGAATACGAACAGGCCCCGCCAGATGAAGCGTGGACGGCGGTGGAGGTTTTTGAGAAAAAGTGACGGTCCCGTTCTGCGGTCTGTTATCCTGAGCCGCGAAGACGGCGAAGGACTTCACAAATGTGTACCCGTCACGCGAGTCACCCGCAAGGTTTCTCGAACGAGCGCAGATTTTTGTGAGGTCCCTCGCTCCGTTCGGGATGACACGCGTTTTGTTTCGCTGGCGAAATTCACTACGCGGCGTAAGGAATCCGCGTGAAGGAAGCGCCGAAGAAATTTCATTTCCTTGGGATTTGCGGCACGGCCATGGCGTCGGTGGCGGTGGCGCTAAAGGAGCGCGGCTTCAAAGTCACCGGGTCGGACGAAAATGTTTATCCACCGATGTCCACCTTTCTCCAAGAAAAAGGCATCTCGTTGAAAGAGGGGTATCGAGCGGAGAATATCCCGGCCGATGCGGATGTAGTGGTGATCGGCAACGCGATGAAGCGCGGCAACCCGGAAGTGGAAGCCGTGCTGAACAGAAAGCTCCTTTATCTTTCGTTGCCGGAAGTGCTGAAAAATTATTTTCTGCGCGGTCGCCATAATCTCGTTATTACCGGGACGCACGGTAAAACTACGACGACGGCGCTGCTCACCTGGATCATGGAAAAAGCCGGATACAAACCCGGTTACCTCATCGGTGGGCTTCCGAAAAATCTTGGCCAGGGCGCGCGCCTGAACGACTCGAAGTATTTTGTGATCGAAGGCGACGAGTACGATTCAGCCTTTTTCGACAAGCGCTCAAAGTTTATTCATTACCTCCCGGAACTGCTGATCGTGAACAACATCGAGTTCGATCATGCCGACATCTTCAATAACCTCGATGAAATCAAGCTGAGCTTTCGGCGTTTACTCAACATTGTTCCTAGGAACGGTATGGTGCTGGTCAACGGTGACGATTCCAATTGCGTCGAGGTGGCAAAAGATTGTCTTGCACAGATGATTGAGGTGGGTTTCTCGAAGAATTGCGCCCAGCGAATCCGCGATGTCGCCTGCTCGGCTGAAGGTTCCATATTCAAGCTTGGAGATGAGACGTTCGAGATTCCGCTCGTAGGCGAATTCAACGTGCACAACGCTGCGATGGCTGCGATGGCTGCGCGGTTTTATGATGTCCCGAAGGCGAAAATCGACAGCGCGTTTAAGAGTTTTTCCGGGATCGCGCGTCGACAAGAAGTCCGCGGGGAAGCCCGAGGGGTAAAAGTGATCGACGATTTCGGTCATCATCCAACGGCAATCGCACAGACCTTGGAAGCGCTGCGCCATCGGTATCGCGGGAATCGCCTCTGGGCTGTGTTCGAACCGCGCTCCAACACAACGCGGCGCGCAGTTTTTCAACAGCAGCTTCCAGAGGCGTTAAAGTTAGCCGATGGAGTTTTTATCGCGCAGGTCGCCAAACTGGAACAGATCCCCGAAGAAGAGCGACTAAATCCCCAAAGAGTTGTAGCCACGATTGCCAGAACTGGTCGCCCTGCGTTTTATGAGCAGAACGCCGATGCGATTGTGGATCGAATCGTTCCGCTGCTCAGGCCAAATGATGTCGTCGCGGTTTTTAGCAACGGCGGATTTGATAATATCCATGAGAAGCTGCTAACGCGGTTGAGTGAAAAACTGTAGCGGCGGTCTATGACCGCCGAAAATCGAACGCAGCGGCTTGGTCGCCTTGAGAGGATCTACGTACGATCGCTAGTTTACTTTGTTACCACGTGCACCCCTAACCGCCGGCGTATTCTTGGTGCCAACGCGACCCACGAAAGTTTTATTCGCTTTGCAGAAGAAGGTCCGGAGCATGGCGCATGGATCGGAGCATATGTACAGATGCCAGATCATCTTCATGCGTTCGTCGTGGTCGATGACGAAAAGCTTTCGCTGTCGCAGTGGATGAAATCGCTAAAGAACGCGCTTTCGAAAACGATGCGTTCCAAGGGGATTCCAGCGCCACACTGGCAAAAAACATTTTTCGATCACGTGCTCCGGAGCGCCGAGTCCTACACGGAGAAATGGCATTACGTGCGCGAGAATCCGGTGCGAGCGGGATTGGTAAAGCGATGGGAAGACTGGCCGTTTCGAGGTGAAATTTTCCCGTTGGAGTATCGGTCCGACAGCTAAGAGTCGGCGGTCGCAGACCGGCGCTACAGCTACTTCGGCGGCGGAGCCGCAGACGTATGATCATGCACAATTCGCCAGCCTTCTGGCAGGTGTTTGAAGACGAGCGTGAATCTCCCATGCGGCCGATCGTTTGCACGTTGCAGCTTCCAACATCCGAGCACGACCGCTGAATCAGAAGATAACGGCGTGATCTCGAGCTCGGAAAAAGCGAGTGTCCCCATCTTTGTGCGATCGGAATATTTTTTCCGGTAACGCTCGCGCACGGTTTCCCAGCCGCGCCTTACGGTGTCTTCCGAAATAAAGAGTGTTGATTTTGAGTGCGCATATCCGTTCATGAAACCATCGATATCGCCGCGATTCCAGGCGTCCTGTTTTGCGCGCAGGACCGATTGGATCTGGCCAACTGCGCTTGCGTCTTGTTTAGGCGCGGCCGAAACCGTCAACGTCATCAGGATACAAGAAGTAATCGCGAAGGCGCGTGCGCTCCGCAGACTTGGAGGGCTGATCATTTGCAAGAATGGCAATCTTTTATAAGCTGTGTTTCCGCTGCGTCCAGTTCGAGCATGAAGAGGGATTTTTTCGAGGTAGCGAAAGAGTTTGACCGGTACTACTAAATT
>DASTZJ010000340.1:0-2860 GCA_035764345.1 Candidatus Udaeobacter sp. | reverse complement strand
TGCTACTGGTGTGGATGCGCTCTCGATTACATGGATGATACTGACGCAAGTGCGCTTGTTCATGCTGCGCTCCAGCATGACGATGAGGCGGCTCGCGCATTGGTGCGACAGCTCTATCCGCTCGTGGCCAAAATCGTCCGCGCTCATCGCCCGCGTCGAACGGATGAAGAGGATCTTTGCCAAATGATTTTCATCAAAGTATTTCAGAAATTATCGCAATTTTCCGGCAAGGCGCCGCTGGAGCACTGGGTCTCACGTATCGCAGTCAACACTTGCCTGAACCAGGTTCAGTGGGAGAAAATACGGCCCGAGCTTCGTCACGCGGATTTGAGCGTGGAAGAACAAGCCGTGATTGAGAACCTGACAACCTCCGCCGACGAGTTGGCCCCGGACCAGCGTTTTGCCTCGCGCCAATTGGTTCAGCATCTTCTCGCTGCGCTCAAACCGGTCGAACGACTCGCCATCGATCTGCTATACTTGCAAGGACGTTCGGTTGAAGAGATCCGCAAAATCACCGGCTGGAGCGCGGCGCTCGTTAAAGTACGGGCCTTTCGAGCGCGACAAAAAATGAAAGAATACCTCGCCAGGATTTCGGCAAAGGAATGAGTATGAAAGACCACGAAATCGATCGGTTGTTGCGATCAGCCGCGCAGGCGAGTGATGAGGT
Source organism: Candidatus Udaeobacter sp. (assembly GCA_035764345.1). Classification (GTDB taxonomy): domain Bacteria; phylum Verrucomicrobiota; class Verrucomicrobiia; order Chthoniobacterales; family UBA10450; genus Udaeobacter. The sequence goes on along the minus strand of DASTZJ010000340.1, from coordinate 2,193 downwards.
TCCGGCTGAAATGCCGTTTGGATTCGATACTCGCGTCGTCGCGCTTTGGCATGCGTTGGCTGCGAAGCCAAATGGCATTGCGTCACTACTCCGGCGCGTTGCGCTCTTGTCGGCAGCCGTGATTGCTATTTCGACATTGGCGGCTGTTCGCGAGATCAAACAGAGCCGGGAACAGTACAACGACTTCACGAACGAGTTCGCCATCGCGGACACGGCCATTCAGGATGAGTTTTCGCAATGAACGGTGCGTTAAAGTGGAAACTTGTTGCAGGATTTGTCCTTGTATTCGTCGCCGGTGGAATCGCTGGCGCCGCCTTGGGGGGATTGTACGCTCGGCATCTCTTCTTTGAGATCCATCGCCCAGGAAGCGTGGGCGACAGAATGAAGGAGCGACTTCGCACGGAGCTAAGATTGACACCTGAACAGGTGGCTAAAGTTTGGCCGATTGTCGATAAAACGGCTGCGCAGCTCCAGGAGATACGGCGCGACACCGGCCGGCGCGTGCGTGAGATCATGGCGGAAGCGCACAAGGAGATCGCAGCCAATCTTACCGACGAACAACGGCAAAAGCTTCAGCAAATCGAAGAGCGACACCGGCGGTGGCACCATCGTCACGGCTCGCACGAACCCGTTCCTGAATCACCGGCAGCGACGCGGTAGAAAATGTGGAGGGCGGAGCTCTGCGACGCCGATCGCGTTCCCCGCGCCCTACTCAGGCTCGCAGCGCTCGCCCCTCCATTTAAATCCGCGACGCGCTAGAAGCGCACTCCGTTCTCGAAGAAAATTCGTTCGCGCTCCACGTCTGCGCCGCGGCTAATGAAAAGATCGTGCAACTCGGTCGTGTAGTAGTTCCCATCGTAGAGAGGATTGAGCCCAAAGAAAATCTTGCCGCCCGGGGCGAGGTGTTGCCGCAAATCGCCCAGGAAAAAATCCCATTCAGCTGTCCCCCAGCGTTCCTTCGACGGATGATAAAGGTAGAAGTTGGTCGAAAATGCGGTGATCCAATCGAATTTTTGACCAAGGTCAGGCAATGGTTCAAACGCGCTGATCCTCCAAAGTACGCGCGGAACTTCGAAAAGCTCGAGCAGTTCGGTAAAAAGAGTGACGTGTTCGATATCCAAGCCCAGAACGGAATGGCCAAGATTCTTGGCGATGAACAAGAAAAATCCTCCGCCGCAACCGAGATCGAGCACGCGTTTGGGCGTTGAACGATGGAGTTTCAAATCCTGCACCCGTTCCCGATTCAATCGCAACCACGGCTCGATGTTCGCGTATTTGGCGTATCCCGCAGCGGAATGCGCATAGCGCTGCTGGATTTCTCGGGCGCGTGCCTCGTCGACTTTCGCCAGCATCGACCGAAGCGGAATGCGAAAAATCGAGCGTTGTGCTCTGCGCCAGCCGCGCCGGTAGGTCAGTGGCTTCGTAAATTTGAGAATCTTTCGCGAAAGTTTCATTTCAAAAATTCGATGAACTGTAGGGCAACCCCTCCGGTTGCCAACCATTGCGACAGCAGGCGATGCGCAGGCCCTACAATTTCTCGACGATCTCTCGGATCAACCTAGGACCGCGATAAACGAATCCGGTGTAAAGCTGAACAAGCTGCGCGCCCGCCTCGAATTTTTCGCGGGCGGATTTTGCATCGCAGATCCCACCGGAGGCGATCATCGGAATTTTGGAGTTTGCAGCGATGCTGCGCACAAGCGCAGTTGATTTTTCCCGCAGCGGCGCGCCGCTCAAACCACCTTCCTCATCGAGCTCCGGCGGAATCGAGGAATGATCCAGCGTCGTATTCGTCGCGATAATCCCCGCGACTTCGTTTTCTTCACACGCCGCAAGAACCGCTTCCAATTCGACCGGCGACAGATCAGGTGAAATCTTCACAACGAGCGGCTTCGCGACTGGCCCCGGCTCATTGCGAATTGCGTGCAGCAATCGTGATAACGCCGCCGGTTCCTGCAATTCCCTTAGGCCGGGCGTGTTGGGCGAGCTCACATTTAACGTGATGTAGTCGGCAAAATCGCGAAGCAATCGATACGAGCAGACGTAATCGTCTGTTGCGCGCTCAAAAGGCGTCGTCCTCGATTTGCCGATATTAATTCCGACTGGAACGGAGGGCCATCGCCCGCTCTCGCGCAGCTCGCGCAACCGTTTTGCGATGGCATCGGCGCCGTCATTGTTAAATCCGAGACGATT
>DASTZJ010000339.1:0-2113 GCA_035764345.1 Candidatus Udaeobacter sp. | reverse complement strand
GACCCGTGTGAAAATCCGATCGACCAGCCCGATCTCTGCGCTCTCCGCCGGAACGAAGCTGCCTATTTGAGCCATCAACACAATCAGCGCGACCTGGCGAATGTAAGTGGACTTTCCCGCCATGTTGGGTCCGGTCACGATCGCGAGTCGCATGGTCTCGCCATCCAGCGTCGTGTCGTTAGGCACAAACTTTTCTTCCACCAAATTCTGGTCGAGTACCGGGTGCCGTCCATCTTTGATCACAAGTCGCAGCGTATTATTTAATTGCGGCCGGCAATAACGGAACAACCGCGCTGTCTCAGCAAGCGCGCAAATTACATCGAGAACTGCGATGGCCGTTGCAGTTTGCTGGATCGACTCCAGCTCGCGCAGAGTTTCTTCCCGCAGTTTTTGGAAAAGCTGGTACTCGAGTTGCCGTGCGCGTTCGTCTGCGCCGAGGATTTTTGCCTCAATCTCCTTTAGCTCGGGTGTGACGAAGCGCTCGCCGCCTACGGTGGTCTGCTTGCGCGTGTAGTGCGCGGGCACATTCGCGAGGTTCGATTTTGTCACCTCGATGAAATAACCAAAGACGGAGTTGTAACGTACTTTAAGCGATCTGATGCCCGTCGCAGTAATCTCACGTTCCTGCAAATGGCTGATCCAATCTTTTCCATCGCGCGACGCCCGCCGCAACTCATCAAGGTCAGCGTTGTATCCGTCTCGAAAAATTCCGCCTTCCTTCAGCGCGAAAGGGGGATCATCGACCAGCGCTTTTGCCAGCTTTTCCGCGAGTGCCGGCATTTCGTGAATCTCACTTTGCAGTTGTACTGGTAGGGCGGGCTCACCGAGCCCGCCGTTTCCCTCTGCCCCGATCGGTGTGCCCGGGGGTCGCGCCCTGCCAAATTCAATTCTCTCAATTAGTTTCTGTAGTTCGCTCTTTAGCTTTGGGATCTCTTGCAGCGAAAATTTCAGCGCCACGAGGTCGCGCGCGTTTCCCGAGGCCTGGCTCAACCGTGAGGTTGCGCGTTCGATGTCGCGAATCGATTTCAGTTGAGCGCGGATTGCCGCAAGCAGATCTGGCTCCTGCAATAGATCGGCGATCATTTGCTGCCGGCGCTCGAGCTCGTGCAGATCGCGCAGTGGCTGCAAAATCCATGAACGCAACCTCCGGCCACCCATTGGCGTGATCGTGCGATCAAGAACCGCGAGCAAACTGGTGTCACGTGCGCCGCGTGATTCAACCAGCTCAAGATTCGTTTGCGTCGCGGCGTCAAGCATGACGTAGTCCGCCCGCGCGTCGCAGCGCAACGAGGTGAGGTGATCGATATTACGTCGAAGCTGATGCTTCAAATAATGAACGATTGCGCCCGCGGCAGCGACCGCCCGCGACATTTCTCCGCAGCCAAATCCGTCCAGCGATTTCGTTTTGAAATGCTCGCACAACGTGAAGATCGCCTGCTCTGGCAAGAACGCGTAGCTGTCGTACTCGAGCGCATGATCGATCTGGCCAAGATGATCCTTCTGTTCGGAACTAATGAGCAGTTCCGACGGCGAAACACGCGCCAGTTCATCAAGGAGAGATTGTCGATCTTGCAGTTGGGTAAGCCGGAACTCGCCGGTGGTCAGGTCTGCGTACGCAAAACCAAATACGCCTCCGTCAGCGTAGATTGCGCCTAAATAATTGGCGCGTTTCGCTTCGAGTAGGTCAAGGTCGCTAACCGTGCCCGCACTGATGATCTGGGTGATGTCGCGGGAAACAATTTTTCCCGGTTGTGGCTCGCTCGTCTGGTCGCATATCGCCACGCGGCGGCCCGCCTTGATTAACTTTGCGATGTAAGTTTGCGCTGCGTGATACGGCACGCCACACATCGGCACACCGTTGCGCTTGGTCAGGGCGACATTCAGCAAAACCGACGCTTCCTTTGCGTCCTCAAAGAACAGTTCATAGAAATCGCCGAGCCTGAACAACAAAAGCGTATCTCCCGGGATGCTGCCTCGGAGCCGCCGGTACTGCTGCATCATTGGTGTGAGCGCGTCCCGCATTATTTCAGAATTAAATCAGGCCGCGCGAATTGCGAGTTTGGAATGTGGATTGGCAAAAATTCCTTGCCTCCCAGAGATGTTCGCCTCCAAT
>DASTZJ010000338.1:0-2025 GCA_035764345.1 Candidatus Udaeobacter sp. | reverse complement strand
CTGGCTAAGCTGGAAATTGACTTGTGTTTCCGGTTGCGGCGGCTCGAAATCAAACGCGAGCGGATTGGACTGACCGACACGGCCTGCGCCGGTGAAGATTTGCCGGGTCGCCAGAAAAGTAAGCAATGTCCCGAGAATTGGTGGAGTGAATTGCGCCTCGCGTTTCATCAGATAATTCTCATGACAACCAAACGTGGCGCCGGTGTGGTGATCGACATTGTTTTTGATAAATGAGACGCGATCCTGTGCGCCCAGAGCAATTAGTGACGATTGCAGCAAGTCGTCTCCGGCCAATTCATAAGCCACGAGGTCATGCAGGTGCAGACACTCCGGCGACGCGTACTCGATGTGTCCCATGTCGAGATAGAGACGCCCACCGTTGCGAAGAAAACCTCCGTTACCGGGTGGCTCTTCGTAGTCGCGGTAATGCAGATCGATGGTCCCGGCGTCAGCGCTTCGGAAAAGATGGTTTTTTACCTTGGCCGGCCACAGCTCGGAATTAACGTGTGGCTCTTCTTCGCTCAAAAGGCAGCCGTATTCGGTTTCGATCCCAACAATCCGATCCATTGCGAACAACTAACGCACTGAATTCCGATTTCGCTAAGCGAAAAGTAACCTCCCTCACCTTCATCCTCTTCCAAAATGGTATGCGGCTAGCGCCGAAGGCGCGGTCTTCAGCGGCAGTTTGGGGCAACGGCCCCACGTCCATTCCATCAAAAGCATCAGCGTTGAAAACGCGATTCACTTCTGGTGCCTGTAATTGAGAGGACGCGCTAGACTGACTCACGCTTTCAGCGCTTTTTTTTGCGTGAACCATTAAATGTCGGGACGATGCCCCAGGCTGGCGTGAAACAGCGCCTTTGGCGCTCAACAAATACCCCTTTTCCGAAAGGGAGAGGACTAAGGTGAGGGATTGTTTGTCGTCCCCTTGAACCGCGCCTGAAAAGGCTCAAATTTTTTTCATGGCAACGGTTGCTCTCCGCAGCCCGTCCGAAAAACTCGGAGGTCTTTTTTATTTCGGGAGGATGCTCGACAAAATCCGTTTGCACGCCAACGGTGAATTACCCGAGGACTATCACGCGAACCTCGGAAAAGGATTCGACGAAAAATGCGCGAACTTTCTCCGGATCAATTACGAGCAATTGGTCGAGCGCGTGAATCGCGGCGGAACGGACGAGGAAATTCTGCAATGGTGTTTCGATCGTGGGCGTAGGCCGAATGAAAACGACGTTTACGTTTGGAACGAATTTATGCGCAAGCGCGGTTGGAATGACGAAGTTTCCGAAATATTGGAGCGCCGCAAAAAGAAAGCTGGCATGACCGATAGATCGGACATTCAGACTGCGTTCCAATTCATCGATGCCGACGAAGGGCGCTTGCCAAAACCCGGGTAGGGTCGGCACGCTGCGCAGACCGGACGCGGCGGCGCCCCTAGCATCAATGCACGTTACTCGGCCAGGGTATCGATTCGTTCGGCGAGACCAAAATCAAGCTCCGTCAAGCCGCCTTTGCTGTGGGTCGAGAGAACCAGGCGCACTTTATTGTAACGAATGTCGATGTCTGGATGGTGTTCCTCTTCCTCGGCCACTTCGGCCACTGCGTTTACGAAATCAATCGCATCGGCAAAATCATCGAACTCAAATGTGCGTTCGATGTGCTTCTTCTCCAATTCCCATTCCGGGATTTTTTTGAGACGCGTCTTCAGCTCATCCGCTTTCATCAAGTCAGCCATAACGGGACAACGAGTAACACCCGAAAATCGTTTTGCAACGCCAAAACGAGCGGCATTTTCTTGTGATACAGGCGGGCTTGTTTTTCAGGTTTTCGGGTCTTCGGTCTGCCAATCAAAATTCTTAAAGACCAAGGATCTTGCGGAGATTTTTTGGGGAATCGAAAATCTCCTCGGCGCACGCTCGTGCCTGTTTCGATAGTCGCGGCCAATCGCGCAGCACTTCTTTAACCGCCGCTTCCGCCTCATCGATGTTCCGGATGAAACGAAATCCGCTGTCGCGTGGAAGATATCTT
>DASTZJ010000337.1:0-6640 GCA_035764345.1 Candidatus Udaeobacter sp. | reverse complement strand
ACATCGACAGCAAAGCTGGCTCGTTATCTTCAGAAAGATCGACACAGCGTGTTGTTGGCAGCGGCAGATACTTTTCGTGCTGCGGCGATCGAGCAGCTTGGAATTTGGGCGTCAAGACTGGGCGTCGAAATGATCAAAGGGCAATACAACACCGATCCGGCCGCGCTTTGTTACGAGGCGTATCAAACAGCCGCAAAACACAAGGCTGAGTTTCTGCTCTGCGATACCGCCGGCCGGATGCACACAAAAAGGAATCTCATGGCGGAGCTTCAAAAGGTGAAACGCACTCTCGCCAAGCACGACCCCGACGCGCCGCATGAAACGCTGCTTGTGGTCGATGCTACAACCGGCGGCAACGCCCTTAACCAGGCGCGCGAATTCCAGAGCGCCGTTGGATTAACTGGTCTCATCGTGACGAAGCTCGACGGAAGCGGTAAAGGCGGCATCGTGGTGGCGATCCAAGACGAACTTGGGATCCCAACGCGTTTCGTCGGCACCGGCGAACAGCTCGACGATTTTGCGCCATTCGACGCGCGCGAATTTGTCGCGAACATGTTGTAATTCGATTTCAACGCCATGGGAGAAGCAGTCAAACAAACGTTCGTGCCTGACGACAACGTCGCTCCGGTCGTGCTGACGGGGCTGCGTGGCTTCCTCGCAAAATTCACGGTGTTGAGAGGAGCTCAGCGCGAGTTGTGGCTGACGTTCCTGATCAAGTTCCTCATTTACACCGCTTACTCCGTGACAAACAAAACGATGGTGCTGTGGCTGTCGAAAGATCTCGGGTTCAGCGATCAAGCGGCAGGCGCGCTGGTCGGGTGGGTGTGGGCGCCGGCAATGACTGTGTTCACGTTGCTCGCCGGCTCAATCACAGATGCGATCGGCTTGCGCCGCACTTTCTTCCTGGGCGTCGCCATCTGTACCGTCGCTCGCAGTGTAATGGTTGTTACCACGATCCCGTGGCTGGCCCTCGCGTGCGGCGTTCTTCCGCTGGCAGTCGGCGAAGCACTCGGCACGCCCGTGCTGCTGGCAGCAACGCGGCGCTACTCCACAGTAGCTCAGCGGTCGATCTCATTCTCGCTCATCTATGCGGTGATGAACATCGCCTATGTCGCAGCCGGGTACATATTCGATTACGTTCGCCAGTTGAACTTGCGTGTCAGTCTCTTCGGATTTGAACCAAGCACACACCAGCAACTGTTCATGGTCAGCCTGATGTTCGAGATCGTGCTGTTTCCGGTAATCTATTTTATCCGCCGAGGAGCAGAAGCAAACAACGGAGGCCCCGTGATTGATGAGTCGTCCCGCGATCGCGGGACCGCGCCCGCTTTTTGGAACGGCATCGAACAGACGGTGCGGAAAAGCGCGATCGCTACAGCGCAGCTTTTCCGGCGGCTGATTAGTCAATCCGCCTTCTACCGGCTGCTTGCTTTCTTCCTCTTCATCGGATTTCTCAAAGCCATTTTCCTCCAAATGGACTACGTGTTCCCGAAGTGGGGTATTCGCGAGCTCGGCTTCAACGCTCCTGTCGGTAAGCTTTCCGCAATCAACGCGATCGTCATCATTTTTCTCGTGCCGATCGTAGGCGCACTGACGCAAAAGTTTGCGGCCTATAGGATGGTTGTCATCGGTGGAGCGATTTGTGCCTCTGGAGTATTCATAATGGCGCTGCCGACGGAATGGTTCCAGCCTGCCGCTCAGAGCGTCATCGGACAGTGGCTTGGGCATGGCTACCTCGGAGTACGCGGAAGCATTCACCCTTACTACATCATGGCTGCGCTGTATCTGGTCGTCTTTTCGATCGGCGAAGCCTTCTACTCGCCGCGAGTCTATGAGTATGCCGCAGCAATTGCGCCGAAAGGGCAGGAAGCGTCCTACGGCTCACTGGCGTACCTTCCGTTCCTCGTTGGCAAGATCCTTGTTGGAACGGGAGGATGGTTGCTGGCTGCGTTTTGTCCCGAACACGGTCCGCGGCGCTCCGGAACAATGTGGCTTATCTTCGCCCTGGCGGCATCAGTCGCGCCAGTTGGATTGGTCGCGCTGCGTCGCTACATTCGCGTCCCCGAAGCCGGGCGGCCCGATTGATCGGAAAAATGGCCCAGACAAAAGCCGAAAGCCCAACCATTTTCTAGCTTGTTTGCGAATTTAATTAAAAAAGATCGATGTTGCGGCTGCACCATTTGCCAGGGAAATCAATCGCGAGTAGATTGTTTCGCACTCTCGGGGAAGTCAGGGAAGGCTAAGGGGATCGATCAGAACTTCAGGGTATGAAAAGCACACACTTAATACGCCCGCACCACGGGTCGCATAAGACACTGTGGTTTGGCCTGCTTGGCACAATCGTTATAATTGTCGGCTCGATTTTGTTGGCTTATGCTCAAACGCAGAAAAAAGAAGCTGAGAAAGCTATGAATCCAACCAAGGAAGTACCGAACGAGGCTGAATTGCGAAGACAATTGAGCAAAGACCAGTATCACGTAACGCGTGAATGCGGAACGGAAACTCCGTTTCACAACGCCTACTGGGACAATCACAAGGCGGGAATTTACGTCGATATCATTACCGGCGAGCCGTTGTTCAGTTCGGTGGACAAATTCGACAGTGGCACGGGGTGGCCCAGTTTCACCAAGCCCATATCGCCTGGCAGCGTTGTGGAAAAGCGGGATTCGTCCCACGGGATGGAACGCACTGAGGTTCGAGGAAAGACAAGCGATTCGCACCTGGGTCACGTCTTCGATGATGGTCCCGCACCGGCCGGCGAACGTTACTGCGTGAACTCTGCGGCGTTGCGTTTTATTCCCGCGGAGAAACTAAAGGAAGAAGGCTACGGTCAGTATCTGTCGCTCTTTCAATCGCCGCAGGGCCAGCAACAGCAAGCGCAAAGCAACTAATCGTAGGTTGGCGCGCTGCGCCGACTCCCGAAAGCTTTCGGCACAGCGGGGCGCCCTACCCGGCGGTTTGATTCATCCAGGTGGTTCGTCGTTTCATTGCCTCTTGGCGCGAAGGCGCTTCTTTCAATATGCTGCCGGAGACGCTAAACTCTTTTTGATCCAAAATGACCAGAGACGATTTCGATTACGCCATTGAAAACACGCGGGTGATCGTTGCTCCCGAGCGACAGATCGCGACCTTCGGCAGCACTAGTTTCAATTTTTATCTCATCTCGGAGCTGATGGATCGGGTCGATCAGATTCGGATTCGCAATGGAAAAATTCACGCAGAGCGACCGCAGATCCTTACGCCGGAACATTATTGCCGGTTGTTGTTGGAAGGTTTCGGAGAAAAAGCGGAGCGCTACGTAGATCGACTGCGCGAGCATGCCCAAAACATCGCCGTGCTTCGTTACGGTTTTCAGTTCCGCAAAACCGACCTGAGCGAGCAAACGCTGCGCGATTCAATTGACGCAGTGATCAATCGCACCAAACGCCGTGTTGAGAGCGCGAATGAACCACTCAGCGCAATCATCCAAGGCGTCGATGATGCCTGGGAAGTGTGCCTGCTCAAATTCACCATTGATTTGGTCGAGCGCTCCTCCGGCAGCAATCTCGGAGATTTTCGCAAGCGCGGTCTGATCTGAAACGGCGTCTCGCGCTATCCGAAAAATGTCGCATCCTCACGATGCTATAGTCATCGGCGCAGGACACAATGGACTGACGTGCGCCTGTTATCTCGCCCGAACGGGGCTAAAAGTTCTTGTCATTGAACAGTATCACACCGTTGGTGGTATGACCGTCACCGAAGAGGAAACGCTGCCCGGTTTTTGGTCGGACATTCATGCCAGCGGCTACCAACTGGCAAATCTCTCACCAGTCCCGCACGAATTGGGGTTGCTCGATCGCTACGAACTTATTGAACCTAAGATTCCTTTTTCGCATGCCTTTCCCGATGGTCACATCATTAGCGTACACCGCGACATTGAAAAAACTGTCGACGAGATAGCCCGCTATTCACGCAAGGATGCCGAGACATGGCGCATCTTGATGAAGCGCTTTCTCGCGCAAAAGGACGCGATCGTTGGCAGCATGTTTTCGCCGCCTCCTACATTTCCGGCAACAGCGGCGGACTTCGCTGCGTTCCCCGCAGGCATGGAAGCTTACCGGTTTAGCATGCAGAGCGTGCGCTCGTGGGCGAACCAAACCTTCGAAGCGGAAGCGACCAAAACTCTGTTCGGCTCGTTTGCGACTTTTCTTGGCGCATCGCCTGACGACGCCGGTGGCGCCGAGCTCGGGTGGCTCTTTGCTTCGGTTTTGCAAAACGTTGGCAACAATCTCGTCAAAGGCGGGATGAACCGCGTCACGCTCGCCCTCGCTGAACATCTGCAAGCGCATGGTGGCGAAATCCGCACGAACGTTCGCGCCGAGAAACTTCTGGGCGACGCCAAACGCGCCACCGCCGTGCGCCTAACGAGTGGCGAGGAAATTCCAGTGGGTCAGCTGGTCGTGTCGAACGTGGACCCGGGTCATCTCGTGCTCGAGCTGCTCGGCGTCGGGATGGTGGGGGAAGAAATCGTCGGAAAGATGGAGCAGTACGAATGGGGCGATTCTGTTTTTGTCATGTTCGTCGCACTGGACAGTCCTATAAACTACAAAGCCGGACCTGCCGCGCGCCAATCCGCGCATGTTCATCTTACCGAGCCGTCGCTGGATTTCTTCGCGCGTGTCTATCTCCAATGTCGCGGTGGTGCACTGCCTTCTGCGCCAATGATCGTGAGCTGGAATGATTCCGCCATAGACCCGAGTCGGGCCCCAGCCGGCAAAGCACTGATGAAATTCGTTGTCCTGAGTGTCCCCTACGTTATCACCGGCGATGCGACTGGCAGAATTCCAGCGCGCACGTGGGACGATGCGCGAGAACCGTACGCCGATTACCTGATCGACCTCATTACCGATAACTACATTCCCGACTTGAAGGCCAAAATTCTTAAACGCGTAGCTCATTCACCGGTCGACATCTCACGCAAAATTATCAGTGCTGTTCGGGGCACGCTCGGACAAGGCGCGTTTCTGCCGTATCAAAACGGTTCGCTGCGCCCGATTCCCGAGCTCGGCCAATACAAGACACCAGTCCCGAATGTTTACCTGTGCAGTTCAGGCAGTCACCCAGGTCCCGGTGTCTCAATGGCGCCGGGAAGAAATGCAGCGCAGGTGATTTCCAGAGACTTGGGGTTGGATTTCAGGAGGGTTATTTAGCCCATCGAAAGCTGGGCAGAACTATTCTCACAAATATGGTCGCGGATAAACGCCCCGGCGTTGGCGAGTGCGCGTCGACCAGGCTCGAGATGAGCGTTCCATAAAGGCCATGCATGAATCATATGCGGCCAGATTTCCAGAGTTACGCGGACATCGGCTACGCCGGCGACGGTCGCAAAGCGAGTAGCATCATCAAGCAACGTCTCGGCTGAACCCACTTGAATTAATATTGGAGGAAAACCTCTGAGATCCGCGTAAAGAGGTGAGACACGCGGATCCTTCCGATCCATTCCTGCTGGCAGATATGCGTCAGCCAATTCATTTAGATATGTCTTATGCATGAGTGGATCGATCGCGTCCTTGCTGGCAAGCGTCGAACCAGACAGCGTTAGATCCGTCCAAGGCGAAATTAACCAAGCGCGACCGGGAAGCTCCTCATGTGCGTCGCGCAGCCGACTGATTAACGCCACAGTGACGCCGGCACCTGCGCTGTCGCCACCGATCGCGATATGTGCAGCCGGAATATTCTGATTTCGCAGAAAACGCCAGGCAGTCAGTGCGTCGTCGTACGCACAAGGGAACGGATGCTCCGGGGCCAGTCGATAGGCGATAGCCAGGGTCCGAACTCCAGCGGCGCGACCCGCCTCAGTCACGAGGCGCCGATGGCTCACGATCGAACCGGAACAATAGCCACCACCATGAAAAAGCATTAGAACACGCGAGCGATCGCTGCCGGGAACGATTGACCATTCCCCCGGAACCCCATTGACATCGACGGGAGTGAGCTTCACATCGTCAGCTACAGGCCAAACGGAACCGACATCGTCCAGGCGTTTTCGTCGCTCAGGCCATCCAACCGGTCGCGGTTTGGAACTCAGCAACGTACGGATCGCCTCGATTTCACTTTGAGCCATCGCGTTTAGGTAAGTATTAGCCTACAAGTTCAATGGCAGTGCAAACTTTCGACTTTCGTGAGTGCCTAGACCTTGTCATTCTGCGCGTTCGCTCGGCAAGTGAAAAACTATCTCCAGCTTAATCTAAGTCTGCTCTACTGGATTTTGATTGCGCCGTTTACCGGGCAGTTTTTCAAAATCGGGCCGATCTTCAGGCAAATGGTAGCCATCGGCGTGCGCGCGACGCCGATGGTCGCTTTGACGGCGTTTAGTGTTGGCGTGACGCTCGCGATGCAGGCCGCTCATTCTCTCGAAAGTCTCGGCGCAGAAATGTACATTCCCGATCTGGTGATGCTCACCCTTTTGCGCGAAATGGGACCGGTCTTGATCGCAGTGATCGTAATCGGTCGCAGCGGCTCGGCTGTCGCAGCGGAATTGGGGACAATGAAAGTATCGGAGGAAATCGAGGCGCTTGAAGTGATGGCAATCAACCCGGTCCAATATCTGGTCGTGCCGCGTTTTCTGGCGATGTTGGTGATGTTGCCTGCGCTCACCATT
>DASTZJ010000336.1:0-2804 GCA_035764345.1 Candidatus Udaeobacter sp. | reverse complement strand
AGAGCACGGCGCCAAAACGATTTTGATGTCGCACTTTGGGCGGCCCAAGGGGAAGCCGGTTGAAAAATATTCGCTTCGTCCGATCGGCGATTATTTGCACTCGCTCATCCACCAGCCGGTCATTTTCAGTCACGACACGGTCGGCGAAGTGCCGGAAAAAATCATCGAGCATATGCAGAGCGGCGACGTCGCGCTCTTGGAGAACGTGAGGTTCCAGCCCGGTGAAGAAGCGAACGATCCGAATTTTGCTAAGGCGCTCGCCAGTCTCGGCGATCTTTATGTCAATGATGCTTTTGGCGCCGCTCATCGCGCGCATGCGTCCACGGTGGGAATCACAAAATTTGTGGACAAATCAGCGATGGGTTTCCTAATGGAAAAAGAATTGAAACACTTGCGCGACGGCCTCGAGAATCCGGCGAAGCCCTTCGTGGTTATTTTGGGCGGCGCGAAGGTCTCCGATAAAATCGGGGTTTTGAAAGCGCTGATGGAAAAGGCCGACGTTATTTTGATTGGCGGCGCGATGGCGAACACGTTTCTAAAGGCTGAGGGAATTCCGGTCGGCGCAAGCAAGGTCGAATTGGATAAACTCGATCTTGCGCGCGAACTTCTCGAAATGGTGAAGAAACGCGACGTGAAATTTCTGCTTCCGATTGACGCCGTGGAAGCAGACGAAATTCGAGCCGGCGCAAACGTGCGAAACACAAGCCGCCTCTCGGCACAGCATGGGATCAGTGACGGATGGCAGGCCGTCGATATCGGGGCGGCGACGATTGCGCTTTATCAGGAAGAAATTGCAAAGGCCGAAACGATTCTGTGGAACGGGCCACTTGGTGTTTTCGAGATTCCCGAGTTCGGGGAGGGGACAATGGCAATCGCGGAAGCACTTGCGCAATCGGGCGCCACGACGATCATCGGCGGCGGCGATTCTGTGACTGCGGTAAAGCAGGCCGGGCTTGCCGGCAAAATGACGTTCATCTCTACCGGCGGCGGCGCATCCCTTGAATTACTGGAAGGCAAGGAGCTGCCCGGTGTAGCTGCGTTAAGCGACAGGGAATAAGCTGTGCCAGTTCACGAGGTCGTTTCGAAGGTTCGCGTTGAACCTCCAATGCCGCCCAAGGCGACCCGGCGCAAAACCCTCATCCAGGCAGTGACCAATTCGGCCATTGCTGCAACTGCATTCCTCATAACCTGCATCGGTTTGCACGCGGTGCTGCCGTTTCCAGAAATCGATGATGGGGTTTCCCAGAAATTCCGATTTTTCTCCGCGCACAAGGACGAATTTGACACGCTTTTTATTGGATCGAGCCGGATCTACTTTCAGATCTCACCCGCTGTTTTTGATCGCGTCACACGCGAGAGCGGGTTGCCGACGCACAGCTTCAACTTCGGCATAGGCGGCATGTATTTGCCGGAATCTGCTTATCTCCTTGAGCAGATCTTAAACCTGAAGCCCCGCAATCTGAAATGGATCTTCATTGAATACGATGAAATGCAAACGAGGTGGTCCGCCGAAAACCAGACCAGCCGTCGCGCACTTTATTGGGCCGACTGGAAGCGGGTATCGCTCCTTTTGCGAAAACTTACCAACGCCGGCATGGGCCCGCTTTGGCTGGCGACTCCTACAAAACTTCGCGACATTGTTCTGGATCAAAAAGACGAGAAAAATACGCGTAGCCTGCTGACGTTCTATGCGACGCAGTTAGAAAGAAATTATACGAACGTCGCAAGAGCGACTGATGTTCTAGGCTATTTTTTGGGCCGCGACACAAATGAACGTCGCGCGAGCTACCTTGGCCCAGCTAGCGATGGTTACGTCACCAGACCGAGTCGAATGTCTCCCAGTCAGGCCGCAGCGTATGAGCGTGGGCTTGCTGCTGCGATGGCACAAAGCGACACACGTCCTATTTCACCTTATGCGGTAGAAGCCTACCGGCAATGCGCCCAAGAAGTCAGGAATGTTGGAGCTGCGCCAGTCTTCTTCGTCACACCAAGCACGACGCAAATTAACATGGCCACCGAAAGTACCGGGCTGCCAGGCGTTGTGATGGCGTTTAATAACCCGCGAGCTTATCCGAGCCTCTATCGCAGCAGCGTACGTCGCGATGGGCAACATCTGACTAAATCGGGAGCAGAAGAATTCACGCGTATTGTCGGAGCGAATTTCGTGGAGCTTGCGCGAGCAGGCGAAATCAAGTGACCAAAAACCAATGGCTCGCGGCTTAACTTCGCTTCCCATTCTCCGTTCGAATGTCCTTCGTTGAATTTCGCTTCCTCTGGTTTTTTCTGGTTGTGTTCATCGTCTACTGGGCGATGCGCAACAACGCCGCTCGAAAGGTATGGCTTCTGCTCTGCAGTTATGTTTTTTATGCGGCTTGGAATTGGAAGTTTACATTCTTAGTCCTCGGGTCCACGACGGTGGATTACATCGTCGGACAAATGCTCGGACGTAGTGAAAGTCCGGCATGGCGGCGCTTCTGGATTGCCACCAGTGTCTGCGTCAATCTCGGCGTCCTGGGTTTTTTCAAATACTTTAACTTTTTTGTCTCGTCGGCGTCCGAGTTTGTGGCGTGGCTGGGTTTACCGACGAGCGTGAACACGCTCAACATCATTCTGCCGGTCGGCATTAGCTTCTACACCTTTCACTCGATGAGCTACACAATCGACGTGTACCGCGGCAAGCAGCGCCCCATCTTGAATTTTGTCGATCTTTCGTTGTTCGTCAGTTTTTTCCCGCCATTGGTAGCGGGGCCGATTGTCCGTGCAGTGTACTTTCTGCCGCAGCTCGTTTCGGTCCGCAGATTTTC
>DASTZJ010000335.1:0-2241 GCA_035764345.1 Candidatus Udaeobacter sp. | reverse complement strand
CGCGAACCAGAAGGCGCAATCCGTTCGATAATTCAAACTTCTGGATTTCACCGGCAGCGGCGACCTTCGGACCCTCAGTTTTGGTGGCGAGCGAACCCTTTGGATTCAGCGAGATGATCGTCAGATTGTTTTCCGTCAGGTATTGCCCGGCGACGCGCTTGATATCGTCGAGGGTCACTTTCTGGACCGCATCGAGATAATCGCGGCTGAAATTCAGATTGCGTGTGAGCAACCAGTTCGAGCCGACGTCCGAGGCTTGGCCCCGCATAGTCGTCAACGCGCCAATGTGATGACTCAACATGATTTTTTTGGCCTTCGCCAGTTCATCCGAGGTGACGCCGGTCTGTTTCACATCGTCAACGATGCGCAGGGCTATTTGCTCAGCTGCCTCACGTTTCTTCGGATCGACAGTGGCATCGATGCCGAACAAACCGGGATCCCCCGGCGTGTAGGAAAATGCCGAAATCCGAAACGCGAGACCGGCCTCTTCGCGAACGCGCCGGTAGAGACGCGAACTGCGTCCCTCACCGAGAATCGTTGAGAGAAGATCAAGCGCGGGCACGTCCGGGTTCGTGACCGCCGGGATGTGCCATGCCAGCGAGAGATGCGTCAGCTCCGTGGCAAATTCCCGGTGCACTTCGCGCCGGCCAAGTTGCGGCGGCTCGGCCGGAATGAATACCGGCTGGAGCGATTTCTCCGGATACGGCTTAAACAAGTCGGCAAGTTGTTGGCGCACTTTTTCCGCTTCGACATCGCCGACTATGATGAAGGTGAGATTGTTTGGGACGTAGCGCGTTTTGTAATACTGCATTTCCTGCTCCTGGCTGAGCTGGTTAGAGATTTCGATCTCGCCGATGACTGGGAAGCGATAGGGGTGCACCTGATCCGCCGTTGAACAAAGGAGCAGCCCGGCCATGCGATCTGGATCGTCCATTCCCATGGCGAACTCGCGCCGGATCACTTCCTGTTCTTTCTGATATTCCTCCGGCGGCAAAGTCGAATTCATCATTGCATCGGCCAAAATATCGAGCGCGGTAACAACACCATCTTTCGGCACGTCAATCCAAAAAACCGTGCGATCGAATGACGTGTAAGCGTTGATGTAACCACCCACGTCCTGAATTTTTTGGGCAATCTCATTTTTGCCTCGCGTTTTTGTTCCCTTGAAGAGCATGTGCTCGAGAATGTGGGACAATCCCGCTCCGAGATGCTGGTCCTCGTCGATGCTTCCCGTTGCGCACCACGCCTGCACGCTGGCTACCGGCGCACTGTGATCTTCCTGCACAATGATCGTCAGCCCGTTTGGCAAAATCCATTTGTGCGCCGAGCTCGGCGGAAACGTGATGACGGGTGAGGGTTCAGTCGTAGCAGCTTTAAGATTGACCATCATAAATAATAGACCCGCTGAGAAAAACTTTGCTAGTGGTATGCGAGACATTGACGTGACAGCGGCGTCGCCCTCGGCGGACAGTCGTTGCTGATTATTTGCTCGACGCCGCAGGCCTTGCCGCTGGCAGTTCCGTCCGCGGCTTTGCCGCTGGTTTCGCCGGTGCGAACGGTTTCACGAAAACCTCTTCGAAATCGTAAACGTTCCTGAAATCGTCAATCGAATCCTCCTCGGTTTTTCCGAATATTCCGGCGCCGATCAGATTAAAGACCATGTTTCCAATGTCCTCGCATGAATGAATGCCCCAGTTATCGAAAACCGTCATGACCATCGGCCCGAACTCTTTTAGCGCGTACTGCCGCAAGCCCTCGAGTAGCTCCGGCCCGGTCACGTGCCGGACGCTGGTACCTTTAGCTTTCTTCTGCTGTTTGGTCGTGAAATCGAGTGCGTCCCGCAGAAAAACATATGCGTCCCGCTGGTACCGTGGATCGCTCCTCACAATGGAATCAAGCGCTTCAGCAAATCCAATTTTTTGCATGGGATGAAAAAGGCGCGTCTTTAAACGCGCTCGTAAACATAATCGGCAAACTCGGAACCGGCAACTGCTGCCAAGACATCAAATCAATCAAAACAGAAGAGCACGAGGGAAACAAGATTCTGCCTCTCCTGACCTTTACGTTCTTCTATTCATCATTCTCAAGATGGTCGGCCAGTGCATCAAGATAGACCGACAGCGGATCGCGCCTCCTTGGCGCAGAGACCTGCGATTGGTTCATCGCCTTGAGATAATCGTTAAAGGCACCGCTCTGGGTCTCCATCTGTGTGGCTTCGAACCAGTTCATGTAATCATCGAT
>DASTZJ010000334.1:0-2682 GCA_035764345.1 Candidatus Udaeobacter sp. | reverse complement strand
GATGCGATTGCTGAAGCCCTTGCGCTCGACGTCGTTGCGCGCGCTCCAGGTCGGCAGAAAAACCATCTTGCCCCCGAGCTCGGCACAAGCTTCGATGACGCAAGGATTCGGCCCGCCGGCAGTGCTGTTGAGCGCGACGCTGGACCACAGCGCAACTTTGGTTTCGACGGCAGACAGAATGTAGGGGACTACGTTGATCGTCGGCCACCAATGGGATTTCAAAACCACGCCGCGCATTTCCATCGCCTCGGCTTTTGGCAGCCAAAGAAATTCCGGCTCGCGCTTGCGCTCTTTGGCGGAAAATTCGAAGTCGATATGACAGTGAACGTCGATAACCCCCTGCATCATGTCGTCGTAGAGAGTCATGTTGTCTCCTTAGTAATTTTGGAACGGCAAAAATCTACCACGAAGGGCACGAAAAAAACGAAGTTAGTTGTCTGAAGATTGAAAATCGTATTCACCGCAGAGACCCAGCGCGGCAAAGCCGCAACCAAATGACAGAGTGGATTCGTTGGTGTAAAGCGTGGGCATGAGCATAACCCACACAACAGCGAATGAAGTAGCCCGTGCGTTTGTCCAGCGACATCAATCCGATGTGATTGGAGTGTTGCACGGCTGGGATCGTCTTCGAGTGCAGGGGACGCTGCGCAGCCTGTATTACCAGCCGGTAATGGAAGAGTACCTTTGGCAAGCCGGCGTGTTGTGGAAGGATTTTAAGCGATTCGCCACCGCTCTGACCGGGCGTGTGCGGGGGGCGGCAGAGAAGTTGGCCAAGCGGCATCAACGTCCGATGATCTATCTGTCTTCGAGCCGCACGCGCAAAGAGGAAGTAGCGCGCCAGATCCAACAACGCGACAAGGTTGGCAAGGGGCTGATTGTGGTTTTGAGTTGCGTAGAGCCGTGCCACACGTGGTTTTTGCGGGGGAATCGAGAGACGCGCAAGCTGGAGCTTAAGCTTCAGTGGGGTAAATGCATTCACCTGTATTTTTATTGGATGCATGAGGAGCTGGGTTTTTTGCATCTTCGACTTCAGAGCTGGTTTCCATTTCTGATTCAAGTGTGCCTGAACGGCCGGGAGTGGCTCGGGCGTCAGATGGACAGAGCCAAGATGAGCTACCGGCGAGAGCAGAACTGCTATCCGTGGCTTGGGGATATTGGGCGTGCTCAAGCGCTGATGGATCAGCAGCACCAAAGCGACTGGTGTAAGCTTTTGGGTCCGTTGGTGAGGAGGTGTCATCCGCTGGGTGCTGAGATCAGCGCTCCCATCGAGCAGGAGTACTACTGGACGGCGGCCGAGACCGAATACGCGACCGATGTCATGTTTCGTGATCGTGAGGCGCTTAAGCGAATCTATCCTTCGCTGGTGCATCACGCCGTGATGAGTTTTGGAGCAGAACAGGTGCTTAGGTTTTGGGGACGTTCGGGACGGGTCGGGGTCAGCGATGAAGTAATGACCGACCGGCGCCGTGGCAGTGATGGGGTGAGAGTCAAGCACTGGGTGAACAAGAACTCGCTTAAGTTCTACGACAAGGGGAGCGTGTTGCGTGTTGAAGCAACGATCAACGAGCCTAGAGAGTTTCGCAGTTTTCGGGCTGCGGAGAATAAACCGCGCAGTCCTAAACAATGGCGCATTTTGCGCAGAAGCGTGGCCGACTTTTATCGGCGGGCTGAAGTGAGTCGGGCGGCCACCGAGCGCCATCTGACGGCTCTGGCTGCCGTCCATGTACAAACCCCGCTTAAGGAACAAGCGGCCGGGGTGTGCCGGCCCGTTAGGCACAAGGGACAGCGCTATCGAGCGCTCAATCCCCTGGGGGACAGCGATGCCCAACTCATGGTCATCGTCAACCGCGGAGAATTTTTGCTCAATGGCTTTCGCAACCGTGATGTGCGCGCCCATCTTTACCCGGCCAGCGGGGATCGGGGAAAAGAGCGCCAACAGATGGCCGCGGTGGGACGGCGCTTGAGACTGTTGCGAGCGCATGGCTTGATTGCAAAAGTGTCCAAGACCCATCGTTATGTCGTGACGGAAAAAGGACGAAACGTGATGACCGCATTGTTGGCCGCGCGCCAAGCCAGCACAGAAAAACTCACGAAGTTGGCGGCCTAGAAATTTGTGCGAATAGAGAAAACTTAAAAGCATAGTAGTACGAAGAGCACGAAGTTAAGAAATTTAGACATATCAATGTCCGAAACCTTCGTGGCCTTCGTGTGCTTCGTGGTGAGATAGAATTTTCAATTCGGCATGTTAGCGTCATAAAATTTTGCGCGAGCTGCAAAAACTTTCGATGATAGTAATACGAAGATCACGAAGGTTTTATCGAATCCGGATTCACCATTGAAGAACAGTAGGCAAAGTAGGGGCGACCGGTGGTCGCCCTATTCGCTCGGCGTCCTCAGCGCCTCAGCCTTGGAAATTGGGGCTGATCCGTCCTTTGGCGGACCCGCAGTGAATAGATATTGCTCAAGGCACCACAGTATTTTATAAGCCATTGAATCACACCCTATGAGTGACGCTATTTTTTCCGAGCTGGAGTCGGAGTCGATCGAAATTATTCGTGAAGTCGCGGCTACCGCCGCCAAGCCGGTGATGCTCTACTCGATCGGCAAGGACTCCTCGGTGATGCTGCGCCTGGCGCAAAAAGCATTTTACCCAGGAGCGATCCCGTTTCCGTTGATGCACAT
>DASTZJ010000333.1:0-2467 GCA_035764345.1 Candidatus Udaeobacter sp. | reverse complement strand
CGTTCCACCCTTTTGCGCTAAATTGGATCTAAACCTGGACCACCACACCGAGTCCGCATGGAAGCCCGATCCCAAAGCGCAGCCCACCCAAATGAAATGAATTTCATTTTTAACTTGAATGCCTTCTCATGGAAGGCGATGCAGCTAACCCAGCACTTTGTTGATGGCGCTCGATTTCATGCACACTCTTCACTTCAAAGTGCTGGGTAGCTGATCTTGTTCTCGTTAGATGGTTAAGCGTGTCTCATTACGAAGAGTCGTAGCTGTAGCCACCGTCCTCGGCATTCTCGTTCCGATCGCGCTGCTAGTTCGCACGCTGTTGCTCGGGCGTCTCTTCGGCAGCACCTTGGAGTTGTTACTATCCTGGGTCCATTTTCTGTTCGATGAGTCGCGTCACTCGTCGCTCTACGGACTGACGGCCTTCGGGTTGAGTCTCGTGGCCACCGTCGCACTATATGCAGGCGCAGCGATGATCCTGTTCGGTATCTTTCGCGGGATAGAGGGTGCATGGCGTTTTGTGCGGCGACGTTGAACCATCTAACCAATCGATGAAGCCAAAGGCCCATTTCGAAGCAACGTTAACGTGTTTGCCGTGACACCCTGCCGTGGCTTATCTCTATCTCGTTAGGCCGATGCGCTGCGTATGATTCGACATGCCACTTCGAAGGACGCTCCGGCGATTGCGCTGCTATTTCACGACACCGTTAAGAAGATCAACAGTCGAGACTATTCCGAAACGCAAGTGAGGGCGTGGGCAGGTCTCGCACCGGATCCTGGGAAATGGACCGCTCGCCAATCAAGTCGCTTGACGTTCGTCGACGAAGAAGATGGAATTATTCGCGGCTTTGCGGAGTTGGAGGAGGAAGGGCATATCGGAGCGCTCTACGTGCATGCGGAGTTTCAAGGCGAAGGCATCGCTTCATCCCTGTTGCAACGAGTGGAGGAGGAGGCAATCGCACGCGGCGCCGATTACTTATGGACGGAGGTGAGCATCACAGCAAAGCTGTTCTTTGCGAAGCATGGTTTTGAGGTGATCACCGCACAAGAAGTAGAATACCAAGGGGCGGTGTTTCGGAATTATCGCATGCAAAAAGACCTAACCAATCGATGAAGGTAACCCAGCCCCTTGTATTATGTCTGCCGCCAAATCGAAGCTTTTGGTTCGAGTGGCTGGATGGCTAATCTCATTCTCGTTAGGTGTCACGAAATCATGCGCGAGGATTCCTTCATTATCGTATCAATTGCGCTCACATTCGTGGCAGCGGGACTGGTCAAGGGCGTTGTTGGAATGGGGTGCCTACCGTCGCTATGGGCGCGCTCAGTCTCGTGATGGCTCCAGTTGCCGCAGCGGCAATGCTGGTGGTTCCGTCGTTCGTGACCAATGTCTGGCAGCTCTTCGCAGGGCCGCCGTTCGGATCGTTGGTTCGCCGTTCCGGCGTCATGATGCTCGCGATCTGCGCGGGTACGGGACTCACCATTGGCGTACTTACTGAGCAATCGAGTTCTCTGGCGTCTGTTGCTCTCGGGGGCACCCTAATGCTCTACGGCATCGTGGGGCTCGCTACGCCGCGATTCACGGTACCGAGCAGAGCCGAACGTTGGCTGTCGCCTCTCGTAGGAATTCTCACCGGCTTGGTCACCGGCGCGACCGGTGTCTTCGTGATACCTGCCGTGCCTTACCTAGGTTCACTTAACCTCACCAAGGAAGAACTCGTCCAAGCAATTGGACTTTCGTTCACTGTCTCGACTGTAGCGCTTGGCGTTGCCCTTGCGTTGAGTGGGCAGTTTTACTTTGCTGCAGCGGGAGGCTCGCTTGTGGCCGTGTTACCTGCTTTGCTAGGTGTGTTTATCGGACAACGGGTGCGGAATAAGCTGCGGCCGGAGGTCTTCCGCATATGCTTCTTTGTCGGCCTTGTGGTGTTGGGCGCATACATGATCATCCGCGCCATCGTGCGATGACGCCTAACCCTTGCTCAACCGGACCGCTCGCCGGGGGCGCTCGCTAACCGTCCGCTCGCGGCCGGTTAGCTTGGTTCGTTAGGAAGCACCATGCCACCTCGAATCATTTGCGGGCAGCTCTCAAGTCCGACGGGCCTTCTTGGTCGTTTTGTGAGAAGGATGATGAATTGGCACAACGCCAAGATGAACAGGTTCGCTGTTGAGCAGTTGGAACTCCAACCTGCTGATCATGTTCTTGAGATTGGCTTCGGCGGAGGGATTACGCTGCCTGCTTTAATTAGCCGGGCCCCGTTCTTAGGCGCTATTGATCGGTCGCCAGACGTAGTAAAGTGGGCGAAGAAGAAATTTTCAGGTTCTATCAAGGCGGGTCGCGCAGAGTTTCGCGATGGCAGCGTCGAGGCAATCCCCTTCGATGCGGCAGCATTCGACAAGGTGTGCACCGTTAACACGATCTACTTCTGGCGTTCACTGGACGCGGGCTTTGCCGAGATCCAGCGCGTGCTCACGC
>DASTZJ010000332.1:0-4192 GCA_035764345.1 Candidatus Udaeobacter sp. | reverse complement strand
AGTGAAATTGGCGGAGACTGCCGCTGCCGAACCGGAGCTGGAGCCACAGGCATTGCGATCGGTCGAGTACGGGTTATGGGTCAATCCGCCGCGTCCAGACCACCCGCTGGTGGAAAACAAGGAGCGGAAGTTCGCCCACTCGGAGAGGTTGGTCTTGCCGAGGATGACGGCCCCACCAGCGCGCAGCTTCGCAGCGACCGTTGAGTCATGTAGGGCGGGCTGGCCCACGAGCGCGAACGACCCGGCAGTGGTTTGCATTTGGTCGCCAGTACCAATGTTGTCCTTGAGAAGAACAGGGATGCCATGCAAAGGCCCTAATACTTTGCCTTGACGCCTTAAGTTGTCCGCATTCTTCGCCATGCTCAGAGCGTCTGGGTTAAGCTCGATTACCGAGTTCACCCCAGGACCCTTCTGATCGAGTGTAAGAATACGGTTGATGTAGAAGTTAGTTAGACTGACCGAGTTGAGCTTTCCCGAAGCCATCTCCGCCTGGAGCTGCGCTACGGTTTCCTCATTGTGGTTGCTCTGTTGAGCGAGCGCAGAGAGCGTAGCCAACAGCGCGAATGCCGGGACAAATATGGTGTATTTCATAATGGAAACCTCCTTGCGGGAGAATCGCTGCGATTCGGGCCGTCGGCCGCACAAATAAAGTAACGCGGTTGTTACCATTCCGGATCGGCAGCTCGGCAACGCTTTCGCTACGATCGCCTACGCGCGAGAGAAGCAGCATAGGAAAAGGATTGTTTCTGCCTGTCTCACTTCTCAGAGCCTGCCCACCCCCCGCCAGAACTGTCACACGACGTGGGCCGACCGCTTTCTTACAAACCTTCACGCGCGCGGGCACGAAAAGCGACTGTATAACTTCGCGTCATCAACCACTTTGCTGGCCGCGACAGGGTTAGGTAAACAGTCTTTTTGCGCAACAAACCCTTCCCTCAGGTTGAACCTGAGTTTCCACTCTAGCGGGTTTAGTACTTAACCCTGAAAGATAGTTTTTTTACCGATGCCCACCACTCATGTGGCTCATGGAAGGCATGGCGCCATGGGATCCGAAGCCCACACCGTGCATAGTAGTCATGCTACTACCCATATTCATGCTCTTGCCATGGATCATGTTAGTGTTTTTGCCATGCATCATATGAGTGTTGTGTGCATGCATGGTTGCGTGGCTCGAGCGGTGCGCAGCGCTCACGAGTTGGCCAAGGTTCAGCCCGAAATCATGTGCAATTTTTCCCCAGCCTTCACCGCTGTGGAATTTGCCGACGATCATGTCGAAGCTCTGACCGGACCCATTAGCTATGAGGTTCGCCTTCTCCAATGCACCCCAACCAAGCCCAGTGGATGCCCTTTCTGCCTGTAGCGTAGCAACAGGAACTCCGGTTTCCGCCGAGATTCTATCCACAGTCGCTGCGCGCGAAGCAACAGTTCCAAACACGAGAATGAATGCCGCTATGCTTACACTTAACCCTTTCATACCAGATTAAACTCCTTTCACGAATACAAGTTTCGGTTTTGGCGCGATCGATGGTTCGCTGAATTTTTTACGCCAAAAGTTACGGCGATGTTACTTTTCTCTAGGGCAATATACGGGCAATGGAGCGCACCCGTGGGAAATTCGAACCCTGACCGAGTCGAGGCGAGAACGAAGCCAGATCGCCGCGAGGCCAGTTGAATTGATCCGCAAATAAGCAGATCACGAGAGGCGATTCTGCCTGCAGCTTCAAGCTGCAGCGCGAAGAACCGGTAACGGTCATGTTACCAAATCGGAAAACAGGGCAGGGCTTTAGCGCCGCCGTACCTTAGGCGTAACTCGATTGTTGTACAGATATGCTCGCGAAAAGAAGGCTCGCAACGCTTTTCTCCATCCTTGCTGCCAAGTACATCGCCGGGCAGATGTTAGCGATGGAAGTGACAGAGCCGGCCGGTGCGGCGCATGGTTACCCCGGACTTTGCGACATCAATGGAAAAAAACTTGCCGACGGAGAGTTCAGGCAATGGGTGGAGAACAAGCGGCTACATGTCGGCATCACTTACAAATTCTCCGCCGGTGAGGTTTATGAGGAACACACGCAATTTCGACAACAGCCAGAGCTGATCCAGGAAAAATGGTCTTGGAAAGAATTGAAATATGGAAAGCCGCAGCGTGAATTCGCCGCGGATTTTCTGGCTGGAATTGCAAGCGCACACATCCGCGAAGACCATAAGGATGTGTCCGAAAGGATTAACATTGAACTAGGCCGGACGTTTGCCGGGTTCGGGTTCGCCATCGCTTTGAGTAATCTGCGCAAACGCCTCCTTAATGGCGAACAAGTTCAGCTCAAAGCGGTCGGTTTTTCGCCATTCCCAACGCTTAGCCCGCACGTTGTGACCGTGACAATTTCCTACGGTGGGGTTGACCGCTTGAAAATGTCGGGACGCTCGCTGAGAGGCGATCGTTTCATCATTCATCCCGAAATTTTTTTCCTCGCGAGATTGTTTGTTGATGTGCCTGACACAAAAATTTGGCTGACCAATCCCGCGCCGGCCGGTTTTCTGCGATGGGAAGGCCCAATTGTGTTACCAGACGATCCAATCATTCGTGTTGATTTGCTTTCCGGTGAAACGAGCGGACCGGCGAAGCCTGCGGGAAGCTAGGCGCAAGACAAACGCGCAAGCAACCTGATCGAGACGCACGAGTCCCCAGGCGAGTTGAATAAGATGATAAAAGCCTCGCTTAGCCTTTATCTGTCAAAGTCGGCGTGAACGTGTAGCCACCTTCGAGCGCCACTTTATAGGTCCATCCTCCCAAATCTGTGGGGAGGGTTACCAGCAGACGCGCCTGATCGCGGCTGAGCCGCCAGGAAACTGGCGAGCCGCTCTCGAACTCCGCGCGGATCTCGGCTCCCGACCGGGAGCCCCCAACAGGTAGTCAAAGCCCTGGCAGAATCTCGATTCGAAGATCAGAAGAGAACATCTTGTGTGACTCGACTTTGCAACTGCCGCGGAGGCCGCCGTTGAAGCTATGGTCCGGCAAGATCTTACCTTCCGTTTTCAATACAGCATGTACGGGCGCCATTAGCTCCGCATCTATTCCCAGCGCTTTTAGCTGCAATGCAAACCAACGGAAACGGACTAACACGTGAAACTCCGACAACACCACCCCAAGTTCATAGTTCATCACGCCGCAACTTATGCCGGTCGAGTCGTCAAGACCGAAGTCTAGCGGTCCAGTGGAAATGCTATAGCCACGCCACATGACTGGAATCCCGCCTGGTACGTGTACGTCCAAATTTGTAATTCGGAATTCGACCACGTCTCATCATATAAAGGCGATCTTGGGTTGGCGCCGCATCCGAATGGTAACAACGCGGTTACCTTTCCAATGCGGCAAAGGCGATACTTTCAAATCCCGACGGGATCAATTTTCCAGACCTAACGCTAGGAACTGGAAGACGCGCTAAAGACCTATTAGGCCTAACGTGAAGTGAAAGACCTGGACTCATATTGAAACGACCATCTCGCCGGCTCCGTTGGCGCGCTGGAACTGATTGCTCACTGTGGGCAGCTGTATAAAGGCAAACGCCTCGGCGCTTTTTTTACCAAGCTGGAAACGCAGATCGGCGCAGATATTGCGCGATTCGGTACTGGGAAATAATCTCTGACAATCTCAAGAAACGCGGTTGGAGTTTGGGCTGGGTCTCCGCCGTTGATTCTCGCGGCCGAACAATCCGGATTGTGGACGCGCATCGCGGCGACGGCAAAAGAGATTCGTTGTGCATGCGGATGAAAAACTGACTGGGCAAAATTGATTGAATAACTGCGCAACCCGTCACGCCGAGGGCAGTTTAATCACGTAAAGGGATTAAATGGAGTGGGTGGCCGTCGACAACAAAGGGTTCCGTGAGGTCGATGCGAACAATTGAGCCAGTCTTTGAATCGCCAGTGGGGCCAACTCGCGAACAAACGGCGAAAACCCTGCGGCCAAGTGTCCCGCAGACGCCTGAAACACCAGCCGTCCCAATGCCTCCCGAAGCGGCACGAGTTACCGAACCGTCGGACGAGGAGATTCGCCTCCGCGCCTACTTCATTTCCGAACACCGCCGCAGATTTGCGCTCCTGGGCGACGCAGATTCGGATTGGCGTGAAGCCAAGCAACAGCTCCTCTCCGAATCAGGTGAATTAAGCCGCCTTTGTACGATAACGACAGAAGAAC
>DASTZJ010000331.1:0-2601 GCA_035764345.1 Candidatus Udaeobacter sp. | reverse complement strand
TTTGCCGTTGACCTTCGTCACGGTCAAATAGGCGAGCTCATCGTAGCCAATTGTGCTGTTAGCAGGGAGGACTTGGCTGAGAATAACAACGCGCCGATTTCTGTCGGGAAAGAACTCGGACTGGAAATGGTCGAGGTAAACCAAACGTTGCGGAGCTTCTCTTTGCCAGTTCGGGCCCCATTCTTTGAGATATTGGCGGGAAAGCTCCTGAAAAATCAGGCCACCGAGAACGTAATATCGCGGCGGCTGATCGAGATTGTACGGTGGGCTGACATAATCCTTTGCATCCCGATGCTCGAGCGTGACATTTAACTGCATTGGCTTGCCGTCACGCTGAATTTGAAAAGGAACAACATCGCCGGCGTACGCGTGGGCTGTGAGCAAATTTGTGAATTCGATCTTGCCGTAGAGCGAGTCTACGTAATTCCCGTTTTGATCGATTTCATTGTTTGCGACTGCAGTCACGATGTCGCCGACTTGGAGCCCCGCTTTCATTGCCGGCGTACCTGGCTCCACGTTAGTCACATAAACTCCGCCGGCATTCTTGCCTTTTTCTCCGGCGAACTCACGTAGTGCCGGATCGCGTGTTGGAAAAAATGAGAAGCCGGCGGAAGGAAACCCGCGATAATTCTGGCTTTCAGCGTCCTTCAAAAAGTGCGTGATGACAGGCGCAGGGATTGCATCGAGTAGCTGTGAGCGCGAATCATAGCGGAGCAGCAAGCCAGCAAGCTTGTTCTTCTTAACCAGCGGCACTGTATAGCTGTTCTCGCGGTACTGCATCGGGATGCTGATGCGGTAGGTGAGGAATTGTCCAACATCGATCGGATACGGCATCATCTGAACTGTTGTCACCAAGCCTTCCGTCGCGAGCAACGCACCAGTCGGCTCCAATTGCCATGCGGCCAGTCGGTCGCCGACTACCGTGTCAGGCGTGATTTCGAGCGGAGTGATTCCATCGAGAAACGTTTTTTCCGTTGGTTCGAGCAGCGCAAGATTGGCTTCATAATCAATCACCTCGACAGTAGCCGCGGTTTTTTCGCCAGACTCCGCGCGCTCGAGCTCGACGTAATTTTGGTTCGTAACCAGGTCAGCAGTCACAAGGACACGCCCTTTAGATAATACTGCGCCAAGCGCGCGCTTTGAAAACGGCGCTTTCTTTTGCCACGGTCGGAAGTAATCATAGGACTGTCCGGTCACGTTTACCCGAACAAGCGCCAGCTGTTTCTGCTTGCTCAGTGCGGAAGGAACAGCGGACTCCTTTTTCCCCAGCGCCCCACTGACTGTTATAAGCACCAGCCCGAAAGTGATAAGAGAATTCCTGGTCATCTTTAGCTTTTGTTTGCCTGCTCCGTTCCTTTTGACGCCGGTTGTTCCTCGAGATTTTGCTCCTTTAGTACGTTGTAACGCGTCTTGATTCGTTCGCGTGCGGCTTCTACCTGTCTGCGATCAAGGACCAGCGGAGGTCCGTCGCCAATCATTCGAATAATCAACCGTTCCGGCGATTCAGCGAAAGCGTTCGCTAATTCGTCAAGAGTGTGAACTTTCTTGCCATTTATTTCATCGACAATCCCGCCGCGGTAGGGGGCCAGATAGGTATTTATCGGGTCTGGCAGGATGTTGGCGAGCACGATGACATCGGGATGCTGCAAATAGAGCTGGTCGAGAACGAAGTATTCGAAGAAATGACGGACCCGCAGGTCGGCTGTCCGATACGCCTCCAGCATGTCCAGGTTTAACGGTTGAAAAAGCAGGCCGCCGTAAAGGACGTAACGCGGCCGCACATCGTAGCTGTGGCCCTGGATCGAGTACGGCCACGGTTTATACAGTTTGATTGTTACCGTCCTCGGCTGCTTGTTGCGCAAGACGTCGAGTTTGACCGAATCACCCTTGAACTTTCGCTCGACGACTTCCTCAAACTGGGCACGCTCACCATCCAGTTCGACATTCGCATCGCTAGCGATTGGGTGACCGTCGATGGCAAGAAGAACGTCACTTGGGTAAAGAACGCCATCCGATGGCCCGGCCACGACCACAGAGCTCACGAGCACGCCACGATCGTCATCTCTTAGTCCGAGAAATCTTCGTTGCGCGGGATTTTGTAACTTCGCATAGGTGATTGCGAGGTCGGGATACTCGTCATAATGCCCGTTGCTGATGTCCTGCAGAAACCGCTTCATCACTGGTGTGGGAATCATGTAGGCCACTCCCTGGGCCACATCACCGCTGTAACCCTGGAAGGCAACCCCGACCACTTTGCCGTCTTGCATTACGGGGCCACCGCTGTTTCCCGGGTTGATCTGCGCGCTGATCTGGATCGCCAGATGCTGATCGACAGAAGAATGCGTGTAGAGCTGGAAATCAACCCGCGACACGATCCCGGTCGTGACCGACATTCGTTCCCCTCCAATTGGATAACCGTACGCCGAGACAGTCGATTCCAGCGTAGGAATTCCGCCAAATTGTAAAGGCAACATGTTTTTGAAAAAATCCGGAGCCGGCACGGTAATAACTGCCAGATCGCAATCGTTCGCTATGAATTGGACTTTCGCCGGATACTTATTGGGATCGCCGTCCCGCTCGACGGTGAGGTAGCGGCTGTTA
>DASTZJ010000330.1:0-5672 GCA_035764345.1 Candidatus Udaeobacter sp. | reverse complement strand
TGCGATGCGACGGCAACGCTCGAAGCGCACGGGGTCGACGCAGATGAGGCTCTGGAGGACTTGGAGAAATTACTCGCGGAATTCCACGAAAAAGAAACTGACTAGCGCAAAGGCCGCGCCACCAGGATTCCACTGTCCGAGCGGTAGCGATAAAGGTATTTCGAAAGCTGCGAGTCCACGACCACGCGGCCGTAATTGCTGGGCGAAGAAGCGTGCATGAAATGCAGGACACCGTCGCCTGTGCGCAATGCGAGGCCAACGTGCGCGGTGGAATAAAGTCCGCTCCGATCACGCGAAATGATTCCAATGATGTCGCCGCTGCGCAGTTTTGGTTCAATTCCTGCCACGCGGTCTTTTAGAATTTCGTGAAGAGGGCGTGAAGAAACATTTGCTTCCATGCGCGCAAGGGGCCCGAGTAAAGAGCGATTCGCAGCGAGATAACGGTAATGTCGCCAGCCAGCGGTCATCTCCCGAGCAGAATGTGGAACGCTGCGACCGCCCAGTTCGCGGGTCAGATCTTCGACGAGGCCTCGCCGATCATTATCGTACAGCCAGTCTTCCAGATAATGCAGACGCGAAAGATATGCGCCGGTGCATTCTCCCCCGCGGTACCGGTCTAACTCGATGTAATGCAGTAGACGCTCCGGAGTCCAATTCGCTTCAGGCTCGTTCAGCATTCGGGCGAAACTGAGCGCGATCTCGAAGAAGGTCCAGCAGTCCATCCCCTGAAAATTTACTGACGGCGACTCGATCCGATTATCAATCTCAAGAGTGAAATGTTTGTAGCGTGTTCCTACCAACGCCTGTCCTACCGCCGCGGTCCGTTCTCCAATTGGCAAGGCTTTCCAATTACCCGCTTTAGCTTTTGCGACCAGTCGATTGAACTGGTCTTGGCCTTTAAAGACGGTGCTGAACGGCAAGCGCGATTCAGACGCAAACGCGACCGAATAAAGCAAAAACAGCGGGATAAAGACTTTCCGACCTCGCATAACTCGCACAACTCAACGCCGAATTCAGTTTCAATCAACTCCTTGAGCGGGAGGCGTATCGCTCGCCATGCGCAGCAAAAGGTTTTGCTTCACTAGGGCGCACTTATATCCTTCCAGAGTCGTGCCAATTCGTTTTCCAAAAAAGAGCCGGCGAAACGTAGTGCGCCAATCAGCGGATAGTGCGACAGCCAAGCGTTCTACCCGAGTCCGTCTGCGTCCACGAGCCGATTGGCATAAACGCAATTTTCTTACCAGCGTCTTGATCCCGTCGCTTTTTGTTAAACGAGCGGGTCGTCACGCAGCGCCGCCTCCGCAATTCCCAAAAATTCGAGAAGGCGAGATTTGCATTACATGGATCGGCCACGCCTCATTTCTTGTGCAAACCCACGAAGTCAACGTGTTGATCGACCCGAACTGGTCGAAGTGGCTCAAGGTAATCAAGCGTCTGAAGCAACCGGGCTTCGAAATTCATCATTTGCCTTCAATTGATTTCGTTTTGGTCACTCATGCTCACTTCGATCATCTCGACCGGCGCACGCTGCGGCGCGTTGCGGCCGATCAGCCGATCATTGTGCCGATGGGTGTAGGAAACCTGGTGCATGATCTCGGTTTCCACATCGTGCACGAGCTCGATTACTGGCAGACAGTCGAACTTGGTCCGCTCAAAATTTCACTCACACCCTGTCATCATTGGGGGGCGCGATTTCTGGCAGATTTGCATCGCGATTTTGGTGGATTCGTAATCGCGGCGAATGGTCGCACCATTTTTCACTGCGGCGATAGTGCCTACTTTCCCGGCTTCAGGGAAATCGGCGACCGCTACAGGATCGAGATTGCCCTGCTTCCCATTGGTGCTTACGAAGCGCCGACGGGCCGCGAAGTTCACATGAATCCGGAAGAAGCAGTGAAGGCGTTTCTGGAGCTTGGCGCCAAGACTTTGATCCCAATGCACTACGGAACTTTTCGCCTCGGTTTTGAACCGCTGCATGAACCGCCGCAGCGTTTGCTCAAATCGGCACGCGAACATGGGATCGAGGAGAAGGTCCTCGTGATGACCGAGGGGAAACCGGTCGTTTTATGAAGAAGAAAACGCCCAACGCCCAACGCCGAACGCCCAACGCCGAAGTAAAACGCAGTGAAACGCCGAACGCTGAACGTCGAACGCTCAACATCGAATGGGCTCTGCACGGACTTCGAGTTAGTGAGTCGCCAACTTCCGAATACAGCGGAAAGAGCGACAGGCGCTATGATCTCGAGGACAGGTTGCTCAATTTTGCAGTGGATGTCGTCGAGTTAACTGAGTCGTTGCCGAACACGAGGGCTGGGAATCATATCGCGGGGCAGCTTTTGCGCTGCGGAACATCGCCGCTTTCCAATCACGGCGAGGTTGAGGCAGCGGAATCGCGTAAGGATTTCCTCCACAAGCTGCGAGTCTGTCTGAAAGAACTGCGAGAAACGAAACGTTGGCTGCGCCTCGTTAGCCGATTGAAAAGACTTGGTGAGCCGGCAAATCTGCCAGTGTGCCTGAATGAGATAGAGGAACTAACCAGAATTTTCGCAGCAAGCGTTAAGACGGCAGAGAGGAACGCGAAACCATGAGTTGCTCCTCTGAATTTAGGATTGGATGTTGGGAGTTGGGCGTTGGGCGTTCTATTCTCGTTTCATTGAACGTTGGGCGTTGGGCGTTGAGCGTTCGGCCTTTGCTGTCTTAAATGCCCGAGCCGCGCTCCACGCGTTCAGAAATTCTAGGTGCGATATCCGCCGGACTCCTCGTCGTCTTCTTCTGCCTGATTCTTCTCTGGCACAATCCGCTCGTTTTTTGGAATGACGATTATGAATTGTCTGTCCTCCCTGTATTCGCGGACATGGCGCGGAGCTGGTCGGAAGGCCATTGGCCAATCTTGAGTCCCTATTCATGGGTCTGCGGCAATCTCGCCGGTGAATTTCAGTACGGGGTGTTTTCGGTTTTTGTGAATGCCGTCATCATCGTCGTCTGGAAATTTCCGTTCACATTTCCGCAGCAAGCGGCTGCTGTTTCTATCGCGCACCTTTTCGCTCTTGCGGCCGGCGCGTTTTTGCTCGCGCGCGATCGCAAGTTTTCGATCCCGCTTTCGATCTTCGTGGCGCTAGTCGCTTCTTTGAACGGTTGGATCGTCTGCTGGGGCGCAACCGATTGGTTCGGCGCGCTTGGCGCTTTTACATGGCTGCCCTGGGCGTGGTGGGGCGCGGCGCGGGCGCTCGATCCACAGCGAAGCAAGTGGAGATTCCTCTGGCCGGCGCCCTTTGTTTATCTCGTCGTGACTGGCGGATTTCCCTACACGGTTCTGATGTTGTTGATCCTGATCGTATGGCTCACACTCAAGTCGTTAGTCGAAACTCGAAGCATTTTCTCCATCTTGCCCATGCTTATTGGCGTGACGCTCGGGTTCGGATTATCCGCGCCCGCCTGGCTGGCGATTCTCGACTTGGTTCAAGGCTCCGCCCGCGAATTGCAGCCGGCGACAGCGCACTGGCAATGGCGTGTTCCTCCAGCCGCCCTTCCGGGACTGATCCTTCCTTCGTGGACAGTGAAGTGGACATATTTTTCGTCTCGCCTGATGCCGCACACTGCGACTGAACTGGCATGTGGGCTCGTTGCTCCGGCGGCGCTCATCGCTGGACTTGTCTCGCGCGGGCGCGTGCTCGTTAGGCAAATCGGATGGGAACTAATCTTGCTCCTGCTCGTGCTCTTGCTCTCAATGCTGCCAACCGCTGGCCTTTTTCGTTGGAGTTTTCGGTGGCTTCCATTCTTTCATTTAGTTCTCGCGATCTGTGCCGCGGAAGTGCTGCGATCGTTCCAGATTTCACGAAGGCCGGGGTCAGCGACCCCGCCTACAGCAGCACTCGCTTTAGTGGTTTTAACCGCCCTTGCAATTTCGATCTTCCATACAGACCGGCAGTACGCATTTCCGTTAGTTTGGATTCTTATCGGACTCGCTGCCCTCTGGTTCCTCTCGGAAATTGTTTTACCGGATTCCGCATTTCGGCAGTGCGTGTCTGCTGTGATCACGTTTTTCGCATTGCTAGCAACATATCTTTGCATGCCGACAAACGGCGGTGTCCCCAGGTACAATTTCTCTCAGGAATTGCTTAAACCGGAACCGCTCGATCCGGCTCGCCTTTATCTCAGCGTTTATCCGTGGGCGGAGCTGACGTATTGTGTGGCATACAAACCACAGCCGGTCGGCGAAACTCTGCGACCTGGTAGCACATCGATGTGGGCTGGATTGCATTTTATTAATGGCTACAGCCCGATTCGGCCGGCCGGCGTGGCCCGGGAATTCGCGACGTCGATTCACGGTGAAATCAATCCCAGCGCAGGAAGTTATTTGCTCAATAACCAGGCCGGTAAGGACAGCGAACTCGCTCTATTAGGTGTGGATGGAATTATTGTTGCACGAGAGTTAGATCTCACGCCTCAGCCGAGTTCTGAATGGGAAGCGGTTCATACAACAGATGAAGGACGAGTTTTTCATCGACGCGGCTCTCCCTTCGCCCGAGTGCGTTCGATAACTTCCATTGATTCGCGGCCTGGAGAGCAATTTGCTGCAGCAACTGTTTTGCGATTCAATGATTCGCGAAATCGAGTGGAAGCAGATGTCGATGTGCCCAATGGCGATCGTCCTGCTCTCCTCACTTTTTCCAGACCATATTTTCGCGGATACGAAGCGCGGCTGGGCAAGCGAAAACTCGCCGTCACATCGTATCGCGGATTATTTCCAATGGTCGAAGTTCCAGCTGGCGTTCATGGACGGCTTGCTCTCATTTATCGACCGGCTTGGCTGATTTGGGGTAGCGCGACCGCTGTCGTTTGCGTTCTTGTAATCCTCCTGGCATTCATCTTAAGGGGTAGAACGACCAACTGACTTTTTGCTGCCACCATGTGGGGTTGCGGCAGCCTCAGCGGTATATTTAAACTCGCATGCGCCGGAGGATGCGCGAAAGCTTGCCTGTCTTCGTTCTTTTGAGCTTCAGGTAACATGCTGCCCATTCTTCGGAGATTCGAGTAGCTTGTTTTTCAACGGCTGGCCGTGGAATTTCCATACCCGGGGAAAATGGCAATCCCAGAAATTCCAGAACGCGCTGCGCAGCGGCGCGGTGAGACGCGATAACGTCTTCGTAAAAAAGAACGAGAGGCTCAATTTGATTTTCACGAAAATAATTCGCCCAGCCTTCGTCGTGCGCCGCGATGCGGTTGCACCATTCGTCGATTACCTTGAAATCAAACCTCGGTATGGCGCTCGGTTGCGATTTCTCCTCCGCCTTTTGAGTCCAGACACCCGTTTGGCATGCCATGGCCCAGGAGACCGCCTGTTCGACATGGTTCCGACGGCGCATCCAAATGTATTTCGGCTTGCGGAAAACAGCCGCGAGAAGGTGCGCTCCATTAAGATTCCTGTATGCGGGAATTTCCTGCAACATCCCGAGCATTCTTTCGAAATAACTCCACATCACGACAGTCCCGAACACTCCATTGGCTGCGGTATTTTGCCGTAAAACGTGTTGCACATAGGCGACGCGCGATGGCGCGCCCCAGCGTTTTTCCCAGGTTTCTCCGGGCTTCGACAAAAAATGCTCGTCTGGCGATCCGACCACACCAGTGCTTCGCAGAATGCTGCAAAGCAAGTGCGTTCCGCTACGCTG
>DASTZJ010000329.1:0-6528 GCA_035764345.1 Candidatus Udaeobacter sp. | reverse complement strand
GCCGACTGCCGGATCGCGCAGCTCGAACAGTTTCTGAAAAGTCGGATTGATAAGCGTAACACGGCTGCGCGCGTCAACTACGAGCAGGCCATCCTCCATCGCGCTGAGAATTGTTTGCGTGCCGGATTCGCGCCCCGCGATCTGGAGTTCGAGTTCCTGCTGGCGGGCAAAAATATTCTCCAGCGCAAGACCAACGCGGTGTGGATCTTTTCCGCCGTTTACCAGAAACGTGGATGGACGTTCACCGCGGGCTATTTGCGAAACGAGCTGTTCAATCCGTGGCCATGGCGCAGCCCATTTTTGCCAGAGAACCAGCGCTATCACTGCGAATAGGGCGCAGAGCACGCCCAGGATTAGCCAATACATCTGGCCTTACTTTTCTCTCATTCGATAGCCGAACCCGCGCACGCTTTCAATGACATCGGCGGCTTTGCCAAGTTTTTTGCGCAGCCGTCGCACATGCGTGTCCACTGTGCGCGTGTCAATGACACTTTCGTAGCCCCAAACGTCGTTGAGCAAGCGATCGCGCGCTTGAACACGACCGCGTCGCTGCATCAGCGTGCGCAGAAGTTTAAATTCAAGACTGGTGAGGTTGATCCGCTTGCCGTTGACAGAGACTTCATAACGCGCCGGATCAACGGTGATCGGGCCGGCTGTCAAGCGGTCGTCATCCTGTTTCGCCTCGCCGCGGCGCATGATCGCTCGAATGCGTAGGACCACTTCCCGCGGACTGAACGGCTTTGTCACGTAATCGTCCGCGCCGAATTCCAAACCGACTATCCGGTCGATTTCCTCGGCCTTCGCCGTGAGCATCATGATCGGGACCTGGCGAGTCCCAGGGTCGCTTTTCAGAATTTTGCAAACTTCAAGCCCGGGCATCTTCGGCAGCATGAGATCAAGAATAATCAAAGCTGGCTTTTCCCTGCGCGCCTTTTCCAGTCCGGCAGCACCATCGGGCGCAGTCGCGGTCGCGAAACCGGCTTTGCGCAAATTAAGCGCGAGAAGATCGACCACATCGCGTTCATCCTCGATGATCAGGACTGTGTTGCCGGACGCAGGTTCCATAGCAGTTTGCTTTTATCGCCGAAACTGTTTCGCTTCGCCAGCGAACTTTTCGCTACCGTCGCTTAAAGCATCGATAATTCCTTAAAGTGGAAGCTATGCGCTTTACAGGATGGCTGCTGGGAAAAAGTTGGGATTGAGCGGAACTACTGGCTGGCTTGGGTCGGGTCGTTCGCCAGTCTCGCCGGCGTCAAGATCTCTCGCGGCGCTGATGCAGCCTGGCGAATTGGCATACCCAGGCTTCTTGCCGTGAATTTATGAACGGCTCTTCCTTCGTGTTCCTCGATGTTACTTTCGGGCCGCTTCCAGGGTGGATTGCTGCGCTTTTTTTAGGTGTTCCACCGCCTTTGTCAGGTTGTCGATCTGCGTGAGCAGTTGCGATTCACGCTGGTACATTCCCTGGAGGTACCCATTGCACCGCACAAAGGCTATCTTGAGCTCCTGTACGTCGTCAGCAGTGAGAGTATATCCGGCTTGGAAACGCTTGGGCGGGCCCGGTTGAACGTATATCGTCCCGTTCGATAGCCTCATTTGCGCAGAAATTTGGCCCCGAGGACCGCCTTTGCCCAACGCAACAGAAGTTACGGATGGATCCGATGCGCAATTTCACTCAAGTAACGCAATTTTGCTGGAGAAAACGTGCGGCTGTGTTTGACTAATAGGTTCGACATTCCTCGTCAGAATGCCTGCGCAAGTTATCAAAATTAGCGGTGCCCGGCAGCACAATCTCAAGAACCTTCACGTGGAAATTCCGCGGGAAAAGCTGGTTGTTATTACCGGTTTGAGTGGTTCGGGAAAATCCTCTCTGGCCTTCGACACTCTTTATGCCGAAGGACAACGCCGCTACGTCGAAAGCCTCTCCGCTTATGCGCGACAATTTCTCGATCGAATGGAAAAGCCAAACGTGGATTTCATTCAAGGACTTTCGCCCGCTATCGCCATTGAGCAGCGCAGCGCGGGAGCTAACCCGCGATCTACCATCGCGACCACGACCGAAATCTATGATTATCTACGGGTCCTTTTTTCGGCGGTAGGCCAGCCGCATGACCCGCTGACGGGCCAGCCATTGAGCCGGCAAACGCCCCAGCAGATTGTCGATCAAATCCTTGCTTATGAGCCCGAGTCGAAAATCATTTTGCTGGCACCGCTGATCGAGAATCAGCCAGGGGAGTTTCGGGACATAATGGAAAAGCTCAGGCGCGAAGGATTCGTGCGCTCGCGAATTGACGGTCAAATTGTGGAGTTGGACCGCTCCGAACGGATCCGGCTCGACAAGAACAAACGGCACACAATTGAGGTGGTGGTGGATCGGTTGGTCGTTCGTGATGGCATTCGCATCCGTCTTACTGATTCAATTGAAACTGCGCTCAAATGGGGCGGGAAACGAATCGTTGTCTTGCGACAACGATCCGGTGATGGAGTAATGGAGAAATGGAGTAAGGAAGAAGCCAATACTCCGGCACTCCAACACTCCAATACTCCCGCGGAGCAATGGGAAGAACTGCGCTATTCGACTGACTACGGAAACGCCGCGACTGGCTTTAGAATCGGCGAGCTGACTCCGAGACATTTTTCCTTCAATAGCCACCTCGGAGCATGCCCGGCTTGCCATGGACTTGGCACCCAGTTGGTTTGCGATCCAGAGCTGATGATTTCCGATCCCGGCAAAACGCTGGCTGAAGGCGCGATCACGCCATGGCGACGTGGGACGAAGCGAATGCAGACATACTACCGGCATCTGCAAAAGGCGCTCGTGAACCACTTTCACATTGATGAAGACGTGCCTTTCAGCGAATTGCCGGACCAATTCAAACAAGCCCTTTACTTCGGTACCAATGGAACGCCGATCGAAATGGATTTCAGCGAGAATGGCGAGGCGAAGGTCGCAAAACCATTCGAGGGACTGGTACCGCAGATGCAGCGGATATACGAACAGACGCAAAGCGAATTCACTCGCAACCGCATTCGATCGTTCATGACGCACGAACCATGCAAAGTGTGCAACGGAGCAAGACTCAAACCGGAAATCCTCGCGGTCACCATAAAGGATCGGCACGCACTCGAGTTGAACATTCATCAGCTGAGCGAGCTGACGACCGGAGCGGCCGCGCGTTTTATTGCGGCGCTCGAGCTGACTGCACAGCAACGGGCCATCGTCCCCGACGTCGTGCGCGAGATTCAATCCCGCTTGCAATTTCTCGTCGACGTTGGCCTCGGTTACCTCACACTCAATCGCCAGAGCGGGACGCTTTCCGGCGGTGAAGCGCAGCGAATCCGATTGGCGACGCAAATCGGCTCCGGGCTCGCGGGAGTTCTCTACATTCTGGATGAACCAAGCATTGGGCTGCATCAGCGCGACAATGCACGGCTGCTGGGGACACTCTGGCGCCTTCGTGACCTCGGTAATTCCGTCATCGTGGTCGAGCACGACGAAGAAACCATACGGGCCGCGGATCACATTATCGACCTTGGCCCCGGCGCGGGTCCGCGTGGCGGCGAAATTGTTGCGCAAGGTAAACTCGAAGATATCCTGCGCGCGAAGAATTCTTTGACTGGCGATTACCTTTCCGGCCGCGCGCGAATTTCGATTCCCAAGCAGCGCGCTAAACCGCGGTCCACCGACAAATCCGAAGGCTGGCTAACATTGGTCGGGGCGACCGCAAACAATTTGAAAGACATTACCGTTTCGTTCCCGCTCGGTTGTTTCACTTGCGTGACCGGGCTTTCCGGCAGCGGCAAATCCACTTTGGTGGATGACATTCTGCGGCGTGCGCTGTTTCGACGTTTTCATAATGCCAAGGAAAAACCGGGCGCTCATCGGGCGATTCGCGGAGTGGAACAAATCGACAAGGCAATTGTGATCGACCAAAGCCCGATTGGACGAACGCCCCGATCAAACCCGGTGACCTACACGGGCGCGTTCACTCCGATTCGCGAACTGTTCAGTCAATTGCCCGCGGCGCGAGTGCGCGGTTATGACGCGGGGCGTTTCAGCTTCAACGTTAAAGGCGGCCGTTGCGAAAATTGCGAAGGCGATGGACTGATCAAGATCGAGATGCATTTTTTGCCCGACATTTATGTCGAATGCGAGGTGTGCCACGGCAAACGCTATAACCGTGAAACCCTCGAGATCACTTACAAAGGCAAACACATTGCTGATGTCCTTGATCTGACCGTGGACGAAGCGGCCCGTTTTTTCCGGAATGTGCCCAGCATTTCAGAAAAGTTGGACTCACTACTGGATGTGGGTCTCGGCTATCTGCGACTTGGTCAGGCCGGAACGACTCTTTCCGGCGGAGAAGCCCAGCGCGTAAAATTGGCAACCGAGCTTGCCAAAAAGGCGACTGGACGCACGCTTTACATCCTTGATGAACCGACGACCGGACTGCATTTCGCCGATATCGAAAAACTACTGCAAGTGTTAATGAAGCTGCGCAATGCAGGCAATACGGTGATCGTAATTGAACATAACTTGGAGATGATCAAGTGCGCGGACTGGATCATTGATCTGGGCCCCGAGGGCGGCGAGGGTGGCGGCGAGATCGTGGGAGAAGGCCCACCAGAGAAGATTGCCGGGTTGCCAGGCAGCTATACCGGACAATATCTGCGGCCGTCATTGAAGAACACATGAGCCTCAAAAGACGCATAGGACTGATGTGCCTAGTGAGCTTGCTCGCGCAATTGGCCAGCGGAGATTTTTCCAACGAAATTTCCGAAGCTAGCGCGCCGATTGCAGAAGGGGTGCCGGAAGTAGCACTCGTGCGGTTGCAGGCGTTGTTAAGTAACAGTCTGCCGCAAGCCGAGTGGCACGCTGTCGTGGAGAAGCTTGCCGAAGCGCAAATAGCTGCAAAGCAGCCAGAGAATACTCTGGTTTTGTTGGCGGATAGCCGGGTACGCGAACTTCCATGGGCAAAGTTTTGGCGCGCACAGGCCTTCGCCAGCCTGCATCGATGGGGTGAAGCCCTGCCGCTTTACGAGCAACTGGCCAACGAGGAGGGGTCGCCATTTCGCAGCGCGGCGATATTTGGAGCGGCGGAAACGCTGCGCGCGTTAGGAAAACGCGATGAAGCGCTGAGGAAATTTACGCTTCTCATTCATGACAAGGAATGGGCAACGCGAGCGCAGCTGCGAGCAGCCGAATTGTACATTGAAACGGGCGATGCTGCCGGCGCGCGTCGTCTTCTCGAAGAGACGGAGCCCGCATCCGTCGCGGAACGAAGAGAGCGCCGGGTGTTGCGCGGACGGCTGGAATTAATGCAGCGGCGACCTGAAAGAGCGATCGGCATTTTTCAGGGTCTCTTGAAAAGGCCAGAAGGAGCAGCTCACTCCGCGCTGATCGCGGCAGTCTTTGGTGTTGCGGAAGCGCAAGTCCAACTCAAAACGCCCGAAATCGCAGACGACGTCATTGAGCAATTTATTGATCGTCATCCAGCAGATCCGGATCTTCCTCTTCTCTTCGCGAGACTGGATGAGTTGTATCGAGAGGAACACAAACCGTCCCGCAACGAGCTGGAGAGATGGGTGCGCAGCCCCGAACAGCCACGACGAACATTTGCGCGATGGTATCTCGCCCGGTTCGAAATTCGTGCAGGACGCAGAGAGCGGGCTCGACAATTATTTACCGACCTTCGCCACACCGGCGTAAAATCTCAGGAGATCGCGCCCGCTCTGCTCGAGTTTGCAAAATTCGAAGTCGAGGACAAACACTTTGATGAGGCGATTGCGATTTTGAACGACGCGCGCTCGTTTGATCCCACGCCGTCTTTGGTTACCCAAATCG
The DNA here is from genome assembly GCA_035764345.1 of Candidatus Udaeobacter sp. Taxonomy (GTDB): domain Bacteria; phylum Verrucomicrobiota; class Verrucomicrobiia; order Chthoniobacterales; family UBA10450; genus Udaeobacter. The sequence continues at coordinate 686 of DASTZJ010000329.1, read as the reverse complement.
ATTTTTTATCCGCCCGGGCGCAATACCTTGCAAGGCGATTTAGCAAAGCTTCCGCGGATTTTGAACAAATCGCGCATTCCGGTTCGCCATGGGCAAAGATTGCGCTTTTCAACGCGTCCACTGGCTGGCTCCAACTCGGTGACCATACACGTTTTCTGACTGATTACGGTGACCTGGAAAAATTGGGTGGCGACGAAGAGGCGCGTGCCGACCTGCGATTGGAGGAAGGCCTGGTGCACGCAGCAAAAGGCGACGAAAAAGCGACAAGATCGCTGCAACAGTTCATTCATGATTTTCCCAAGAATCCTCGTGTGTCGGAAGCTTTGGTCAGCCTGGCGGAACTGGCCTTTCATGCCTCGCCACCGCGCCTCGATGAAGCGCGCAAGTATCTGACTCGCGCCGCCGAATCGCCAACGGCGGCAGCCGCGGAACGTGGGGATTATCTCGACATCTGGGTTGAGGAATCAAGTGGTGGCAACGAAGCGAAAGTGATTGAGCTTGCAAAACGCTTCCTCGAACAACATGGATCCTCGCCCTTCGCTCCGGAAGTTCGAATGAAGTTGGCTGAGTTTTATTACCGACGCCAGGACTTTGCGAACGCGCAGACGCAGTTTGAACTCATTGCGCAACAAACTCCCGATAATTCGCTTGGAGAAAAAGCCCTCTTCTTCGCTGCCGAGTCGGCA
>DASTZJ010000328.1:0-2192 GCA_035764345.1 Candidatus Udaeobacter sp. | reverse complement strand
AGAAAAAGCCGGTGTGGAGTTTGACGAAAAGAAGCGCATCAAAGTGGACGAACATTTCCGCACGAATGTCGAAGGCATTTATGCCATCGGCGATGTGATCGCGGGACCGATGCTTGCACACAAAGCCGAAGACGAAGGGATGGCTTGCATCGAAATCATTGCGGGCAAGGCCGGCCATGTGAACTACAACGCCATCGCCGGCATCATCTACACCAATCCCGAGCTCGCCGGGGTTGGTCTCACTGAAGATCAGGCCAAAGAACAGGGTATCGATGTGCGTATTGGCAAATTTCCGTTCCGCGCCAACAGTCGCGCGCTTACCGGCGACGACGTGGAAGGGATGGTGAAGTTCGTAGCCGAGGCCAAAACCGATCGCGTTCTAGGAGCGCACATTTTGCACCATGCCGCTTCGGAGTTAATCGCCGAAGCTGTTTCTGTGATCGAATTTGGCGGGAGCTCTGAAGACATCGGCCGCACAACTCATTCCCATCCGACCTTGAGCGAAGCGGTCAGAGAAGCCGCATTAAATGTGGAGAAGCGAGCGCTGCACATCATGAATCGGTGATAGCGTAATTCGCGCTACGCTAAGGCGTACATGCAAACCAGAGAATTGGTTACCCGCCTCTACGAGCGCCACGGTCATGGGCTGGTCGAGAAATTGACCGCCATTCGCTATCACAATGTCACGTCACGTGCTCGGCACGGACTGGCCGGCGGCTCGACCGGAAACCCGGATTGCGGTTTTCTCTATCTTCTCGTCAAAGCCTTCGCCCGGCGCTCCATCTTCGAGATCGGCACCTATGTTGGGACCTCCGCCGTCGCCATGACGATGGCTGGCGGTCACGTTACGACGTGCGACCGCAATGACTACGGCTGCCTGCCGGCTGGCATCCGCTTTCTTAACATGACCGACAGTGATGCGTTGCGCTTGCTCCGGCGCGAGGGTGCCACCGTTGACATGGTGTTCGCCGACGCCGCCGTATCGCCCGACGCCATCGCACTCCTCAACAAGATCGGAAGTGAGGATATGATCTTCACAGCGCACGATTACGCGCCTGGCGACAAGGGCGAGGTGTGCTTCCGCCTTATGTCGAAGTGCTATGGCCGTGCCAAGGAATCCACATGGTTCCTGCCGGAGGCTAAGGCGATCGAGGTCGCGCCCGGCGTCCGTCTCGAGCAGGCGACAGCGGCAATGATTCCGAATCGGCTTATCGCTGCGCTCTAGGGCGCAAAAGGCGGGTGATCGCAGTGATCGCCTGGCACAAACCAGGCGGATCGCTTTAAATTATCTCGAGTTCCGCGCCTCGCGTCGCCGAATTACAAGCAGCGTCACGAGCGCGGAGGCTGCGCAAATAATCGCGCCAAACGCGAGCGCGAACGGTGTGCCAAGCCAATGCGCGATCACGCCGGCTTCGAGACTGCCCAGTGGAATCATGGCGCCGAAAACAAGTGACCACACACCCATGACCCGGCCGCGCATTTCATCCGGCACAATGGTTTGTAGTACCGTGTTCGATGTGGAGAAAAACAGGAGCATTCCAAATCCGGCAACAAGGAGAAACGCCAGGGAGCTGTAAAAATTTCGGCTCAACGAAAGAGCGAATAGCGCAATCGAAAATATCCAGACGCCGCCGAGCGCCAGCCTTCGCGGCGTAAACAGATGCCCATAAGTTGCCACGACCAGGGCGCCGATGAAAGCGCCGGTCCCACTCGCCGACATCAGGATGCCGTACCCGTTCGCACCGCGACCAAGCACGTCGCGCGCGAAAGCCGGCATCAGTACACCGTATGACCACCCGAAGACACCTACTGCGAGGAACAGCAGCAGGATCGTCCGCACTCGCTGATGTTTCAGTGAATATACGATGCCGTTCCAGGCGTGTTGACCGGCAGAGACGATGTGTGCCGGCCGCTGAAACGGAGGTAAGCGCATCATTAGCAAACCGGCAATCACCGCAACAAACGTGAAACCATTCAGGAAAAAACACATTGCGACACCAACCCAACCGATCAATAAACCAGCGACCGATGGACCGACCACACGCGCGCCGTTCACGATCGAACTGTTAAGTGAAATCGCGTTTAGCAAATCTTCGCGGCTTGTCATTTCGACTGTGAACGCCTGGCGCGCTGGCATATCGAAGCCCATGGCGACGCCGTTCAATGCAGCGATAATCATAATGAACGACGGC
>DASTZJ010000327.1:0-2027 GCA_035764345.1 Candidatus Udaeobacter sp. | reverse complement strand
AGGTCTTTTTCCGATGGCGATCATCGCCATCGTGCTGGAACTTTTCCTGGTTTGGTCATATCGCGATCGTTTCGTGGGTATTTTGCGCGCCTAATCCGACACCGTGGCTACACAAAGCAACGATAAAACAGCCGACGTGGTCGTCCGCGGAGATGCACGCAGTTTCAAGCAGGAGATTGTTGCAGGTAAACATCACCTTATCGCTGACGAACCAGTGAGCGCAGGCGGTAGCGACGCCGGCCCCAACCCGTACGATTATCTGCTAACGGCGCTGGGGGTATGTACTTCCATGACGGTCGGCTTATACGCGCGCCGAAAACGAATGCCCCTGGAGAACATCACGGTTTGGCTCTCGCACTCGCGCATTTATGCAATTGATTGCGAGGAATGCGAAACCAAGGAGGGAATGCTGGACAGAATTGAAGTTGAAGTCGAACTGACAGGATCATTAAGCGCAGAACAGCACGCGAAGCTAATGGAAATTGCCGGAAAATGTCCAGTTCATCGCACGCTCACATCGGAGATCAACATTCGTCTGCGATCTGCTCAGAAATCACCTGCGTCGTAAGCACCGCTGTAGACGGTATCGTTGATATTGGCCCGGGTAATGATGGATCACCTGGGTGTAGCGGGATCAACGCCCCGCACAACAACGTTCTTCAAAATCACACGAAAAAAATAACGGGTTTACGTCGCTACTTCGAGAAGCAAGATTGGTTTCCGAAGGATTAAACAAATCAACAGTTGCGTCCAACAAATGAGATTCCTTGCCGTTCATCCCAGCTGCCTGATGTATTCGAAGATTTATCTTCGTCTCGAACCGCTCGGTCTTGAACTTGTTGCCGCAGCAGCGCGACGCGCCGGTCACTCTGTTCGTTTGATCGATTTGCAATGCGAACCGCATCAGAATTTTTTCCGCCTGCTTAAACGCTGGCAACCGGATGTCATCGCATTCTCCGTTAATTACCTCGCTAACGTTCCTGAAATCCTCGATCTGGCTCGCGCTACGCGTGCATTATTGCCAGAAACATTCATCTGTGTTGGTGGACACAGTGTTTCGTTTATTCCGGAAGAAATTTTGCGGCACGCTGCGGGCGCTGTGGATTGTGTGCTGACCGGCGAAGGCGAAACGGCGATTAACGGGTTGCTCGATGCTCTCGCCCAAAGTCCGCCAAACCTGAAACACGTTCCCGGCTGCGTAACACTCGATCATCGCGGTCCGCCGCCCGCATTTGTGCATTCGCTCGACAATCTGTTGCCTGCACGCGACCTGGTTCAACATCGCCAAAAGTATTTCATCGGCCAATTGGACCCGGCCGCTTCCATCGAGTTTAGCCGGGGCTGTCCGTGGGACTGCGTCTTTTGCAGTGCGTGGACGTTCTACGGACGCAATTACCGGGTAAAAACACCGGAGCGCGCCGTCGAGGAACTGGCGCAAATCCGCGAGCCCGGCATTTTCATCGTGGACGACGTTGCGTTCATTCAAGCCGAGCACGGCTTGCAGCTTGGCGAAGCGATTGCTCGACGCGGGATCCGGAAACGTTATTACCTTGAGACGCGCGGTGACGTTCTGCTGCGAAACAAGGAAGTCTTCCAACTCTGGAAGCGGCTCGGCCTTACTACCATGTTCCTTGGTCTCGAAGCGATCGATGAAGAAGGATTGAAGCGCTACCGCAAACGGGTGACGCTCTCCAAAAATTTTGAAGCACTGGAGTTTGCTCGCTCGCTCGACATATCAGTGGCTGTCAATATCATTGCCGATCCCGCATGGGATCGCGAAAGATTCAAGGTAGTACGCGATTGGTGCCTGGAAATCCCCGAGGTCGTCAACATCAGCATTAACACGCCTTATCCGGGCACAGAAACATGGCATACCGAATCGCGCCGCCTCACTACACGCGATTACCGGCTGTTCGACATTCAACACACTGTGTTACCAACCAAGCTGCCACTGCCCGAATTTTACAAAGAACTCGTCGAGACGCAGCGCGTACTTTCCCGCAAGCATCTCGGCTGGGAGGCGCTGC
>DASTZJ010000326.1:0-2082 GCA_035764345.1 Candidatus Udaeobacter sp. | reverse complement strand
GCAAAATCACGGGTTTGCCGTCGATCCCGAGTCGCTGCCGTCAAACGTACAAGTAACGCACCTAAATTTGAACGACGGCACAGTCGAAGGAATGCGGCACAACGAACTGCCGATCTTTAGCGTGCAGTATCATCCCGAAGCCGCCCCGGGCCCGCATGACGCGTCGTACTTCTTCGATCAGTTCGCGGAACTGATCGAGAAAGAAAGCTAGGGCGCGATACTCAGCGTGCTAACCCGCACGTCCTGTTGCTTTCAGTAGCGTTGACCGGCGCGCCAACAAGCCGACATTCGTCTCATGTTCAACTCAACAAACAATAAACCTACTGTGTTGAAGGTTGCAGTGACTGCGACTTTCATGGCGGCCCTGGCGTGCGCGCCGCTGGCGATGGCGCAGGAACACCAACACGACAGCGACACTGCCGCTTCAAAAGAAGTGACCGGCGAAGTGGTCGATATGATGTGCTACGTCGATCATAATGCCGTGGGCGAAAAACATGGTCAGTCATGCGGGGCGAAATGCATAGAGAATGGTGGGCCAGTCGGCATTGTAAGCGAAGGCAAAGCCTATCTGGTGGTTGGCGAACACAAGCCAATCAACGATCAACTTGCTGAATACTGCGGTAAAAACATCACCGTGAAAGGCAAGCTGGCCGAGCGTGGCGGCATCGCCATGATCGAAAACGCCGAGATCGTCAAGAAATAGCTGTAGCCGCGTCTCTGTGAGACGCGTGGCGCGCGTGTGCCAAACAGCTCAGCACGGCGCTTCGCATAACGAAGCGGCTAACAGGGAGCCGCGTCCCTTTCCTACTTGTAATACGGACGCAACGACGGACGCAGTTTCCCGACCTTAAGGGCCGTCTCGACCTGCAAATCAGACACTGGCGCGTCGGCGAGTTTGTTGATCTCGCCTGCCTCGAGCGCCGCGATTGGCAATCCATCCAAAAACAAGATGCGATTTGCAGTGAGCGCAGCGATTCGCTGCCCCGGCGTCAGAATGCCTCGCAAATTCAGCGGATCGGCACCGCTCAGTGTAATCAGCTCGCCGTTTGGCGACGCCTTGCGAATGGAACGCAACAGGCCGATTGCCTCAGGCAGGGCAAATTGTTCACCGCCGATTCCGCCCACGAAATAGCCGCCGCGAATCTCCCCGCGCACCTCCCATCGGCGATAAATTCGCCCAAGCTCATACCAAGTAACTGGGAGGCTCTCGCGCTCGAGCAAGCGACGAAACACCACGCCGTACCGATGCAGCAACACCCGCGCAAATTGTTCGATGGCTGCATCGCGCGCGGAATTTTCCGCTCCATTTCCCGATGTCGGCGATGCAACGTCGGTTCTCAGCAGCGACCAGCGCCCAGCAAACTCAATGCTGGCAAGGTTCGTTTTGCGCCGCCGTTTCCCAGCATTACGGCCAAACGTGGGACGCTTATTTGACGGCACCAGAAGAGCTCGCAATCCATCGAAACTATCCGACGTCACTAGGCCGAGTGCGGCAAGTTGCGACAAGGCTTCTTCAACTTGAGAAGGCAGCATGCCGCTACGGCGCACCAGCTCGGTGAAGAAGAGCGCCCCGTCATCTGCGAGCGTATCGAACAGAGTTCGGCCGGCGACCGAAAGTTCTACCGGCGAATTCGCCTGGGCCAGGACCAGCCAGTGCCGAAGATTTTCGCGTTGATAAAGCGCAATGGGGCTGGTTCGCAACGGAGCGCTCGCCTGCCCACCGTAGCCTCGGCGAAGGCGGGTGCGCGTGTTTGGATTTTGCGGCGCGCTCAAACGTCCCCAACCAATCCGGCCAGAAAAACAAAGGCGATCGAGCCATTCAGGATCGTAGTCGGCAACCCGCGCGGCGAGGACCGCGGATTCCCATGCAGCCAGCGGCAGCTCGCATCCGTCAAGCTGCTCTAGAACAGATTGCAAACCTTCAAGACCTTCGACGCGATGTTCCGGATCGGTGCGCTGCCATGCGAACAGAAAGCGATAAAAATCCTGCAGTGAGACCGGCTGAATTTCTGCGCGCAACCGATCGATCGTCAGTCGATGAATTCGCGACAGCAATCGGCGGTCGCACCATTCCTGTTCCGT
>DASTZJ010000325.1:0-2394 GCA_035764345.1 Candidatus Udaeobacter sp. | reverse complement strand
TTTGTCGGCTACGTGCGCAACGCCAGTGTCTATCAAAAACTTGGCAATCGTCTCATTGACGCGCATGTGCGCAGCACGCGTAGTCAAACTGGCTTGGAATTATTTGATCGCAAGCAAGGATTTCAACCGGTGATCGATCTGCTGCGTTCCGGCGGCGGCGTTGGTGTTTTGTCCGACCAGCATGCCGGTGACCACGGACTGTGGACGCCCTTCTTTGGGAGACTGGCATCCACTTCACCTCTGCCTGCCTTGCTTGCCAAACGTACCCGCGCCGCGCTAATCGCCGCCGGGGTTTACACAACTGGTCCAGCGCGCTGGCGTATGGTTTTTACCGAGCGCTTCGATCCGCCTAAGGCGGACGCCTCCGTTGCTGCGCTGACTGCAGAAATAAATCGGATCATCGAACAGCAAATTCGCGTCGCACCTGAAGACTGGTTTTGGGTGCACAATCGCTGGAAAACACCCCAGCCCGATTTCCTTCTCGCGCAGTATAAACGTGGCGTCCATCTTCCGCCGGCAGTTGCGCCTCAAAATCTAAAGCCATTTCGAATTCTTATTCGTTCAAGTAACTGGCTCGGCGATGCGGTGATGAGCGTGCCCGCAGTCCGCGCAATCAAGACGGGGCGTCCCGATGCTCGAGTGACTATCGCGGCCCCGAGGAAAATTGCGCCGATATGGAAGCTGATTCCCGAAGTGGACGCGGTCATTACTCTGCCAGGGAGCCGGCTCTTATCGATTGTGCGGTTACTTCGGCGTGAAACGTCTTTTGATGTGGCGATCCTTTTCCCAAATTCCCTGCGGGTCGCTCTGGAGTCGTGGCTGACCGGAATTCCGCGAAGAGTTGGTTATCGCGGCCATTGCCGACGCTGGCTGCTTAACCAAATCGTGCCGGAGCAACGAAAGCCAGGTCCGCCAGAACATCACTCGTTCCGCTTTCTCCGTATAGCGCGAGAATGCGGCGCAGACGCCTCTGAGGTTCAATATCCAACATTTGACCGCCAAACGACCATCAACCGCCAACCGATCAAAATCGGCCTTTGCCCTGGTGCGGAATACGGCCCCGCCAAATGTTGGCTACCCGAGCGGTTCGCCGAGACCGCCAAAAAAATTAGCGCGCGATCGTCCGTCCAATGGATTTTGTTTGGAACGGCTCGCGACGCTACGCCTGGCGAGCAGATTGCGGCGGCCCTCGGCGATCACTATGTGAATCGGATTGGCCAGACCACGCTCGACCAACTAATCGACGAGCTGCGTGAATGCTGTTTACTGCTTACGAACGACACCGGCACAATGCATCTCGCCGCATTGTTGGGCGTACCAGTCGTCGCCATCTTCGGCTCAACAGAGCCCCGCCTCACGGGCCCACTCGGCAACGGTCACATTATCCTACGGAATCATGTCGAATGCAGCCCCTGCTTCCTCCGCGAATGCCCGATTGATTTCCGCTGCATGAAGGCGGTCACGGTGCAGGAAGTTGCCGATGCTGTGCTGTCGATCCTCGGCAATCAATCAGACGAATTTCAAATTTGAAATCTGAAGTCTCAAATCTCACACTCGCGTAATGATCCTACGAAACCGCCGAATTATCGTTTTGCGTGTTACGAAGCAAGAGCGAGCGGATCTAAAGCCTCAAGTCTGAAGTCCCGCCATGGCCGTTGCACCGCGCATTCGTACACAAGTGCAGGTGATGTTCTTCGATACAGATTGCGGAGGTGTCGTCTCAAACATCTCCTATCTGCGCTTCATCGAGATCGCGCGTACGCTTCTTGCTGAAGAACTCGGTCTCGCCCTCACGGAATTGGCGGAGAACCAAAAGTATCCGGTAGTCGTGCGAACGGAGATTGATTATCGCCGCGCAGCCAAACTCGGAGATCAGCTCGTGATTGAAGGCTGGCTGGACCGGGTGGAACGCGTGCGGTTCTGGTGTGCATTCCAGATCACGCGTCCCGCAGATAACATGCTGATCGCCCAATGCCGACAGATGCTCGCCCTGATCGAGATGCCAGAGGGAAAACTGCTTCGTTTGCCCGAGCATTGGGAAACCTATCGGAAGGATGATTCCCAAGAGTTCGAGCGCGAGATTCGTGGCAAGGAATGTACTCAATGACTGCTGGCGCCCGCAGCGTAAGCCTTGAAGAAACTCTGCTGGAACCGCCGGCGCTGCCCCCGCCGCCCACGCGCCACGCCTTGTTTGTGATCCTGATTGCGTTGGCGGGACTACTTCACGTAGCGACGATCGGCTCCGGCGATTTGTACAGCCAGACGGAAGGACAATACGCGGGCGCGGCCCGAGAGATGGTTGAGGCGCATCAGTGGCTTTTACCCACAAACAATGGCGCGCCCCGGCTGCAAAAACCGCCATTGCTCTACTGGCTGATCATCATTTCCTTCAAG
>DASTZJ010000324.1:0-2366 GCA_035764345.1 Candidatus Udaeobacter sp. | reverse complement strand
CGATATAGCGAGCCATGGACTAGGGTCGTTGGTTGAAAGTTACTTGTTGAACAGGTTCCAAGGTCACAATTGCGCGAACTGCGCTTCGGCTCGGAGATCAGCAGCAATGGGACATTCGCCTGCCACCGGTCTCACTTCCACCCGAATACCGTACGGAAGGCCCGGGCATTCCCTGGCAATGGCAACCGCCTCATCCATCGTCGCGACGTCGAGAAGAAAATAGCCGCCAATGGCTTCCTTGGATTCGGCGAAAGGACCATCGGAGACGACACGGTCCTTACCGGAAACAATTTTCCCCTCGCGTTCCAGTGGATTTCCGGCCACCGCTTTGCCTTCGTCGGTTAAGCGCCTGAACCACGCCATCCAATTGTCTGTGACTTTTTGTAGTTCCTCTGGCGAGAGGCCCTTGCGCAGGTCGGTGCCGCGAAAGAGCAGCATGTATCCATTCTGATTTTGGTTTTGTGTACTCATATTTTTGTTGTGGTTGATGGTTGATAATCGAGTCTTGAAAAATTCAGCCGGTTACGAGCTGTTCCTCCCGCGCCAATTCACGTGCGCGAACATCGACCGGACATTCTTCAGCCACGGGGCGGACTTCGATCGAAGTGCCGTACGCGAGATTCGGACTGCTCTTGGCGATGGCGATGGCTTCTTCGAGCGTTTCGACATTCAGTATCAAATATCCGCCAATGGCTTCTTTGGGTTCTGCGAAAGGTCCATCCGAAACGATGCGTCCGTTTTTGCCGGAAACGGTCGCGCCTTTACGTTGGAGCGCGTGGCCAGGTTTGGCCTTGCCTTGCGCGGTCAATTCTTCGATCCAGGCATTATTCTGACTAATGACTTTCTGGATTTCATCGTACGAAAGCTCCTCATACCATTCGTCACTGCGAAATAGCAGCATGTAACCGTTTTGGGGTTGTGTATTCATATTCTGTATAGTTGTTGATCGTTTTGTTGTTTCGAAATACAACGAACTAGCGGGCCAACTTAGGACAATTATTTCGCGTTCGCGTCACTCTGCCAAATTCCAAACGAGTTGCCTTCGGTATCCTGGCAAACAGCGAAGTAACCCATCTGTGGCACAGCGGTCTTTCCCAGGCAAATCTTACCATTGAGTTTCTCGATTTTTTTAGAGAAGTCGGCGACTGAATTTACATTGACATAGTTGACGATTGGCTCTTGTGGATGCTTGCGCCTCTTCAGCGCCCCATCTGGTGTATCGTCTGCGCCGCCAGTGTCGATGTGCCAATAATCGCCTCCGCCGGGAAATGGATTGATCTTCCAGCCAAACAAATTGCTATAAAACGCCTTGACGCGTTCGGGGTTGTCGGCCGGGATTTCAAACCAAACGATGCTTGCAGCTTGTTTCTTCTCTGACTTACTCATGTTTTTCCTTTCTGTTGATGTGTGATTTTGGAGATACGACGAATGACCAAGCCGACTTAGGACAGAATTCTTCCGGCTAAGTCGTCCGGCCGTCAACGCAGCGCTGCAATCGTTTCAAAAGGAACGCTCGCTCCGATTTCGTCTCGGCGAGTGCCAGCGCGTTGCGGAATTCTTCGGCAGCAGCTGCACAATTGTTCAACCTCATTTCAAGTTCGCCCATCACCGCGTAAAACAAGTAGTACGAACCTAATTTTTCGCGGTCGCGAATCGCACGGAGTGTTTGCAATCCCGTCTTCGGGCCGTGAACATTTGCGACAGCCACGGCACGATTGAGCGCCACAACAGGCGAATCATCGAACTCGATCAGTCGATCGTAGAGCGAAAGAATCTTGGCCCAGTCAGTTGATTGATAATTAATTGCTGTCGCATGGCAGGCAGCGATACCCGCTTGAAGGTGATATTCGCTGATCTCGGCACCCGCAGCCGATTCGCGGAGGTGAAACAGCCCGCGCGCGATCATCGCCTGATCCCAAAGCGACCGGTCCTGCTCTTCGAGTCGAAGCAGATTCCCTTCGTCATCTTGCCGGGCTCGAATCCGCGCGGCATTCAGCAACATTAGCGCCAGCAGCGCGTGTGTCTTGGCTTGATTTCCAGCGGGATGTTGCGCCAGCGATTCAGTGAGGCGGATCGCCTCGTCGCAGAGTTCTTCGCGCACGAGATTTTCGCCGCTGGACGCTTTGTAACCTTCGTTGAACAGCAGGTAAAGCGATTGCAGAACGCTGTCGAGTCGCCGCGTCAACTCGTCACCTATTGGAATCTCAAACGGAGCCTGCGCTTCCTGGATTTTTTGTTTTGCCCGCGTCAGTCGCTTGGCAATTGCGGCTTCGGTCGTCAGGAATGCATGACTGATTTCCGGCACGCTGAAACCGCAGAGTGTTTTCAGCGCAAGCGCCACCTGCGCTTCCGGCGGAATGACTGGA
>DASTZJ010000323.1:0-2570 GCA_035764345.1 Candidatus Udaeobacter sp. | reverse complement strand
AGGTTCGAGCTGTTCAGGGTCGCGACCGATTTGTGGCCGAATGCGAAGGAATCTTTCAAAAACTTAATGATTTCGGCCTTGGCTTTCATGTTGTCCGGGCCTTTGCCGTCGTTGACCGTGTCCGGAGGTTTCTCGCCCGTAATCGGCGACCAAATGAGATAGTTGGACGCGGCGATATGCTTCAGTTGCTCGCCAAATGTGCGCACACCTTTGTAGTTGCTGCCGGGGAGGTTCAGTTTCTCCGGAGAAAAATCGAACTTGTCCTCCGGCATCGCCTCGGCCGCTTCGACGACTTGCTTCTCAACAAGGCTAATCTCGCGATCGATCGCTGACGCGATGGTGGGTGGAGTTGACGGTGACGCCGACGCGCCGGTCGCAGGAGAGCTTTTGGCTGTCTGCGCATAACCTGAAGCCGCAGCGAGCGACAATGTTGCTGTTAGCAGTAGAGAAGTGAGTTTCATGGGATTATTGTTCTTTCTTTGTTTGAGTTTTCTTAAAAAGCAGGTCACGCAGGCAGGAGCGAATCAGTCATGGATCGTAAACGACTTATGATATGAGTTGAACTTAAAATTGTGTAGCGGCGTGCTTTAATCGTGCGCACACTAGGCGGCCGCGAGGATCGAACGATGAAGCTGCCAAACGCGGACCGTGCTTTTGTGGACGTCGTCAAGCTGCGCGATTATTCGCTTAGCGCTGAGCACGAGGAAGGCAAACACAAGGCTCGCGTTTTTGCGGATGCGTTAGGTTTGAAATCTGATCACGCAGACTGGTAGCGCCAGAAATTGTTAGATGTTGCGAAGAGCGAAGACTGCCGGATCGGAAGAAAAACCAACTATGGGCAGCGTTATGTGATCGATTTCGGGTTGACTCGTGAAGGCAAGATCGCGCGAGTCCGGAGTGCTTGGATCATTCGAAAGGGAGAGGACTTCCCTCGATTAGTAACATGCTACGTGATATAAGTACTGCTATGCCGAATACACCGTTAAAACTTCTCGATGTCGTCGCGCTGCTGGTTGACAAATCGAAAGAACGATTAGTCACAGGGCAGGTCGGAACGGTCGTTGAGGTGTTGAGTCCTGATGTTTATGAAGTGGAGTTTCTCGACTCGAAGGGAAACGCGATTGCAGTGACCGAATTGAAGCGAGCAGATTTATTGCTGCTTCAGCATGAACCTGTGCTGGCAGGTTGAGGCGACAATATCCGCATCATTAGCGCGCGATTTGCGAGCAGACGAGAGCGACGGAGTTATGAAGAAGGTGCGTGAAAAGAACAATGAGATGCTGCGAGATTACGATTTTTCGCAAGGCGTCCGAGGAAAATACGCACGCCGTTATGCGCGAGGAAGTAACGTCGTTGTCTTGGACCCAGACGTCGCGAAAGTGTTTCCAAATGCGGAGGCCGTGAACAGTTCTTTGCGCAGCCTGGCTGCGATCATTCGTCGTCGGAAGTCCCGCGCGTCAAAATAGAAGATCCATGCAATCTATGCTTCGTGTTGATCCGCGGTAATCACGAGACGTTTAACCAGTTGGCCCTTAACGAGTCCATCCACAATCTCCGGGACGTCGGCGACCGTGACGCGCCCGTAAAAAAAGTGATCGGGTTCGACTAAAACCGTCACGCCGGTCGCGCATTGATCGAGACAGCTCGATGTGCACACGCGCGCCTCTAGCTTTGCGAGTCCGCGCGCGGCAACCTCTCCTTTCAACGCTCTATACACTTCTTCCGAGTCCTTGGCCGCGCAGCATCCTTTCGGGTTCTCCTCGGCCCGACGATTGATGCAGACAAAGAGATAGCGCTTGCGTTGCAAAGAGGTGAGAGTCGAATACATCGAGCCGGAGGTCAAAGGCCAAAGATGTCGAGCGTCTGCTAGCGCCGTTAACTGTTGAGTTCGTATGTCTCAGACAACGCCGCTGCCCCCGGGGCGGAGCGTTTTGGCGACAGCGAGATTCCTAAGCGATAGGATATGCGTAAGGATTCCGAGTGGCGGACCGAGAAACAGAGGGACGAGTGAGAGCGGGTAAATCCCAAGAACCTGGGCCTGAAAGTAGAGTGCTGTAGCCGGAGCGACGATCAGATCGAGCGTGCCGAAAAGGTTCCACGCCACCGCCCATTGCAAAGCATGTGGCCGGTTGCGCGCTACCAACGATGCGACGACCGGCGCTAAGATTCCCGTAAGTGCATCGCCAACCCCCGCCGGCCAGGCGAATCCAGCTGGTATGATTTCGTAGGTGAGAAAGGGAAAGATGAACATGATACCGGCGAAGCGATATGTCTGAATGCCAATAAGCCAGGCGCTCGGCGTCGCGGCATTAATGGCGCGCATCGTTCTCGACGCAAACAGCGCGATGACGGCGATGACGAACGGGATCAGTGCGACGAGACCACTGAGCGGGCGACGTGATTCCAGCGAAATAGGGAAGTTTGCCCCATCGCCAACAATAATGGCGATGGCCAACCAGGCGGCGAGGAATCCGGCGACAACGAACGGGACAGCAGCCCTGATCTTCGAGGCCGTACGTTGCGCGGCCACGGCAGCGATGGCGCTATGCGCCGCGATCATGAAAACTGCG
>DASTZJ010000322.1:0-2062 GCA_035764345.1 Candidatus Udaeobacter sp. | reverse complement strand
GATACGGGTGTAGGCGGGTTCAGTCTTCACTAAGCCCCGGAATTTGGCCGTACCCGACAAAAACCGGGCTGATTTTCGCGTCGCCGCTGTTGGGTGGCGGCGGCATTTTGAAATCGAAAACGCTTACCCCAAAGCGCTGTTGCCCGTCATATGTGCGACCATCGCTCGATCCGATCATGACGCGCTTTTCGGTTCGCTTTTCGCGGCCCAGATAAATCATCGTGTGCGTAACCGGCGGATCGCGATCGATGGTGTAAGTGCCACTCCAGAAGAGCAGATCGCCTGGCTTAAGAGCATCGAGCTCGAACGTATCCTCCTTGCGGCTCAAGACTGCATTGAAATTTCCCGCTTTGCGCACCCAGACATATTGCTGGCTCGAATCGCGCGGCACATCTTTGAACCCGTTTTGAGTCAGAAGATAATAAATGAACCCGGAGCAATCCATGCCGCCATTTGCGGGATCCGCCGAGCCGTAGCTGTAACCAAGATTTTGTTTTGTCAGCTCCAAGCCCGCGTCGAGGATCTGGCGCACTCTCGGTGGATAACTTTCGTAACCTGCAATCTGATCAGGCGAAAGAGTTACGTTCGGCGCGCCTTTCTTTTCTGCACCGGGATGCGGCGAACGTGAAGGAGTTGGAGTTTCAGTTGGACTTGGGACCGGGCTCTCTTCGGGAGTCGCTGTTGGCGTGGGAGACGCTTTTTTGCGCTTTGATTTTGTCTTTGGCGTGGCGGTCGGAGACGGAGTCGGCGAAATCTTCTTCCGTTTCGGCGAAGCTGTGGGCGAAGGGCTGGGCGTCGGTTTCTTCGTTGAGCGTTTCCGATGCTTACGCGTCGGAGCTGGCGTTGGTGTCGCAAAAATCTTTTTAATTTTTGCGCCTAACGACTCCTCGGCCGCAGTCGCAGCATCAATTGCGCCGAATAACAGTGCGAAGATTAAGAGCGGTCCGACAAATTTGAGAGCGGCCATGGACCGTAAAGCGCTAAACACGTGGTTATCCGTATGTCATTCCGAGCCCTTCGACTTTGCTCAGGACAGGCTCCGTCGAGGAATCTCTGATTTTATTCTAACCGCCCGTTTTGAAGCAGCGAGAGATGTCTCTACTTCGGTCGACATGACATTATGCGAGCTCCTGAAGAATTGCTTTGTTGAGGCGAATCCCGCCCTCGAAATTTTCGAGAGGAAAATTTTCGTTAGGCGAATGCGCGCGGCAATCGGGCAGTCCCAGTCCCATCAGCAGCGTTTCGATGCCCAGGATGCCACGGAACTGCGAGACGATGGGAATGCTGCCGCCTTCGCGTATGAGCGCGGGGTCGCGGTTGAACGCTTTACGCAACGCGCTTTGAGCCCCTTCGCCGATCGGCGAATGTGGGTCGGTGAGATACCACGGACCACTATGACCATCGGTGATTTCCAGGCTGACGCCTTTGGGCAGATTTTTTCGTAAATGCGCTCTTGCCAGCTTGAGAATTTCATCGCCTTCCTGGTCCGGAACCAGGCGAAAGGTCAGTTTCGCCATCGCGTGACTCGCGATCACGGTCTTTGTGCCTTTGCCTTGATAGCCGCCACCGATTCCATTGATCTCAGCTGTTGGTCTAGCCCAGATGCGCTCGAGCGAATTGTAACCGGCTTCCCCGAAAAGTTCGGGCACGCCCGTTTCCTCGCGAATCAATTTGTCGCCATCGACCGGAAGTTTGCGCCACGCTTCGCGCTCCCAATTCTCCTGCGGCTTAACGCGATCATAAAATCCTGCGATCGCCACTCGACCTTCGCGATCATGAAGCGTGGCGAGCAATTGCGCCAGCGCCGTGATCGGATTGGCGACGGCGCCTCCAAAAACACCGGAATGCAAATCCATCTTCGGACCCGTCACTTTGATTTCGAGAGCCGTTACTCCGCGCAGACCGTAGCTGAGCGTTGGCATTCCACGCGCGATCATCATGGTATCGGAAACCACTGCCACGTCGCTTTTCAGCGCGTCGCGATTTTCCTGCAAAAAACCGCCCAGGTGTGCGCTACCGATTTCTTCTTCGCCCTCGATCACGAGATGCAAATTCACGGGCA
>DASTZJ010000321.1:0-3316 GCA_035764345.1 Candidatus Udaeobacter sp. | reverse complement strand
CCGCGCGGCTTTGGTGCTGCCGTAACGGCGAGCAAATTTCTCGACGCGCCCGGCCGTATCCACGAACTTCTGTTCGCCGGTGAAAAAGGGATGACAAGCAGCGCAAATACCGATCTTAATATCGCGACGCGTGGAACGAGTGTGATACACCGCACCGCATGCGCACACAATATCGGTCTCGTAATACTCTGGATGAATACCGGCTTTCATCTTTGGAAAGGAGCGCGGAATTTACGCGCACCACGAGCTTCGCGCAAGCGATGAAATCCTCAGATCCATTGCTGGAAGCCTGGGAGAAAACGCTGGCACGAAGGCGTGACCGACCCGCGATTTTCGCGACCAGCGGTGAAGTAATAAGAACATTCCTCGCCATCGAGGAGCACGCGCGCGCCGTGCAGACGAAGATGCCTCCGTCCAAGCCGTTCAACGTCAATGCAATTCAGATCGGGAATCATGCCGATTGGCCTTCTCTTTTCCTGGCGTGTTTGCGGACGCAGCGTGTTGTTCTTCCCATCGATGAATCCGTCAGCAAGCAGCATGCTGAGGCAGCGTTTGCGATCGCTGCTAAAAGCGGGACCGCGGATTGGGGCAACAGGCCGCCGGCGCTTTTCAAGTTAACGTCAGGGACGACGGCCGCGCCGCGGCTCGTTCGCTTTCGCAGCGAACAACTTCTGGCCGATTGCAATCAGATTTGCGACACGATGGAAATTAGCGATGCCGATCTGAATTTTGGCGTCATCCCGATCTCACATTCCTATGGGTTTAGCAATCTGCTTACACCACTCGTGGTACGCGGTGTGCCAATGGTGATCAGCCGTGACAGAACCCCGCGCGCCATCCTCGCCGATCTTGCCCGCACCAACGCGACAGTTTTCCCAGGAATGCCTGTTTTCTATCAGGCATTTTGTGAGATTGAACATGTTCCTGTGTTGCCAAAGCTTCGCCTCTACATTTCGGCAGGCGCACCCCTCTCGATCGCGGTCGCGAAGAAATTTCGGGGAAAGTTTAATCTGCCAATCCACTCGTTTTACGGCGCCTCGGAATGTGGGGGCATTTGCTACGATCGCGAAGCGACTAACCCAAGCGAAGGGTTTGTTGGCGAAGCGATGAAAGGTGTGAATCTTGAAATTGTCGACCTAAATGGGTCAGCGACCCAGATTCGCGTGCGCAGCGCCGCTGTGGGCGATGGCTATTTCCCAGAGCCGGATAAGGAAAAGTTAAGCGGTGGAATTTTCGTTCCCGACGATCTATTGGCGCGAGATGGTTCTGGGTTCAAAATCGTCGGTAGGATTTCGGACGTGATTAACGTCGCGGGCAAAAAGGTGAACCCCGCGGAAGTGGAAGCGCACTTGCTGCGTTTCACTGGCGTGCGGCAGGCAGTCGTGTTTGGTCGCGAATCGGCATTGCGCAATGAAGAAGTGTTGGCCTGCGTGGTGGCGGCACCAGATGTAAGCGAGACTGACCTGCTGCAGTTTTGCCGTGGCGCGCTGAGCACCTGGCAGGTGCCAAAGCGGATTTTCATCGTGGCCGCAATCCCAGCGAATGAGCGAGGAAAAATCAGCCGGCGCGATCTCTCGCGACGGTTCTCAACGACTCGCGAGAGATCCTCATTGCCATGATTGGATTCTTGATAAAGCCTTTACATGCGGTTTGCTTACGACGAGAGGAGTATTATGCGGAAATCATCCGGCGAACCCAAGTCAATAGAAGCTGAAATGGAATCTTCGAATAGCGAAGAGCGAGAGCAAACGGACGGCCCAGACGTTCCAGAAGCGGATGAACCGCTCCAAGACGCCGCTACGAATGCGGAAGCTGCGCAGTCCGACGATTGGTGGAGCGCGTCGCAACAAGCTGCCGATTGGGCCGAACCTGCCACGAGCGATCCGCCCGAAGGCGTTATTCCTTCAAAGGAGCCTCGCACAGCCGATGTTTATTTCTGCGGTCACACGAGCTTCTTTCCGTTGAACCGCGCCCTGCAAGCAATCTCAAAAGAGAAACTTACTGGCTTGCTACGATCATTTTGGGAGCAGGAGCCAATCGATCTTTTGGTGCGCGATGGCGAGATTATCTTTGTCACTACCCGGGATCCGGAGCTCTATTGCCCGGAGACGCCGGCGTCTCTTGTCGATGTCGATGTAGTTAGTGTTGCCAGGGCACGCGATCAACAGAGAGAAACTGGAACGCCATTCTTGCTCACTCTTGCCCGCGAGGAAGGGATGACTCGTGAGGCAGCGGTTGAACAGATGCAGCAGTATGGGCAAAATCTTTTCTCTCAACTTTGGACCGCGCCACGCGTGTGGATCATGTTTGAAAAGAATGCTGAGCTGTTAACGAACGCTGCCGATGTGCCCGGGGAGCCGAATGTCGCCGACTGGACCTTGGAAACCTTGCGTCTTGTTGAGAACGTCGGTGAGACCGCCAGCTTCGAACCGGCGTCGATTCCGGCTTATACAAAAGATGGCTTCGAGCGTGTCCAAAAGCTAAAGCTGACTCCAGATGAGGCACAGTTCGCGTCGCAATTCAATGGCGCCCGCTCGGTACAGCAAATTGCGAAGAATCTACGACTCGATTTGAAATCTGCGCGGCAGATGCTCTTCCGCTTTGTCGCCCTTGAAATAGTGGAATGCTGGCCAGCAAGCACGGCGGCAAAGCCAGAACAGCAGAGCATCTTCCAGCGTTTTGGGCGAATGGCGCGACGCGATCGCTAGTCCTCCCGGACGCGTCGGGGCCGTCGCCATGAAGAGAAAAGTTCTTGTCGTCGATGTCGGCGGCACGTACGTAAAACTGCTGAGGTCGCCTCGCGATGAGCGTGAATTTCCTTCCGGTCCGCGACTCAAACCGCAACAGTTAATCGCAAAACTGAAGGAAACCGTGCGCGGATGGAAGTTTGACCGAGTGTCCATCGGTTTCCCCGCGCCGGTGCGGAAGGGACGAATCGCAAAAGAGCCGAAGCATTTGGGCAAAGGATGGGTTGGTTTCAATTTTGCCAGAGCGCTGCGCATTCCGGTGCGTGTTGTCAACGATGCTGCCCTGCAGGCGCTCGGTAGTTACCACGGCGGGCGTATGCTCTTTCTGGGGCTCGGCACCGGCCTGGGATCCGCATTCTTATGGGACAAAATTTTGATGCCGCTGGAACTTGGCGATCTGCCGTATCGCCAGAGATACATCATTGAAAATTACCTTGGCATTCCAGGCCTGGCGCTGTTGGGCGAAAAAAAATGGAAGCGAGAAGTAACTTATGCAGTCACTCAGTTAAGAAAATCCTTCATTGCCGATTATGTCGTTCTTGGCGGCGGTCTTGTGCACCGTTTCGGTC
>DASTZJ010000320.1:0-4749 GCA_035764345.1 Candidatus Udaeobacter sp. | reverse complement strand
TAGACTACAATTCTCCGCGATTTTGCTTCGGGTTAGACTCGTCGTCGCATTCGCGAAATCGAACACTGCGTAGACGATGGCGCCTGCTACGATGATGAAAATAAAAAGGAAAATGATCGTGCCCGATCACGTGCGTCCGTGGGGACTGCGGATCGAACGCTCGAGAGGAATCCGGGCCGAAGCCTTACATTTTTGTTACTCTGTTCCTGAACTCACCTTGCCGTCGTCTGCCGAAATAGATGGGGTCATGCGCGGATCTCTCATTGACTCCAGAGGTAGATAAGCAGAACAATGAGGAGCGTCGTTAGAAAAAGCCACGGGATTAGAATTACCTCGACTCTCAATCTGCGGACGGCCGGAATGTCGTCGGATACATTTGGATCTTGACCGAAGAACCGACGGCGGTTGCGAAAGATGTAGATGATACCAAGTAGGTTGATGATGAGGAAAAACGTTCCGGCTATACGTAGAGCGGGAAGAGCTGCGGGATTGATTAGTGCCAACATCGGATTTTGGCAAGCAACGGCGTTAGCTTATGAAATGCCAGCCGCGCGTCCAAGTTTCAATTTACGAGGCAAAAAACTCAGCAGACACCTCTCCAGCAGAGATGCAAGATGTTCGGCGTGCCGTTTGGGATCAACGATATGGGAGGCGCTCTCCCCGTTCTCGAAACCCTCTTTGATGAAGGGCAGGAGCACGCGATACTCCTCCTCTGGGCTGCTAAAAGCACAGATGTGCCGATGACGGCCCAAGTCCGACCCTGCCAATCGGACCGGATGTTCGCATTTATCGCCCTTTACATTCCGTTTCATCTTTTTTTTGTGCGGCTCTGAGTCTAGATAATTGCTGGCGTCGTATCGACGACAAACCGAAGTGCATTTTCGACTGCCCGTAAGGCTCAGCCGCAACTGCCTTCATGAATACCCCATCCCTACGCGTTGCGTAGATTGAAGCAAACCGCGTTTGAACCGGATCAGCAATCTCGACTTATTCGCAGCCGCCTTCTCAAAAGAGACCGAGTCTTCGCCCACTGAGGCCTCCGCCCATCGATCCCAGATTTTGCCGTTTAACAGGGGACTAAATCGAGCTGGATCTACGAAAGGACTATTTCGATTTTGATGCGAGCTTCGCTGCAATAACGAGCGCGCGTTGTGGCGCCGTCACTCTTCGCGCTTCTCAATCTCCCGCTCGATCCGGGGATCAGGGATCAACCAGAGAAGCGCGGCGAACACATACAGCCCACCGGCGATCCAGGAGCTGACAAACGCGAATGGGATAGCGGCGAGGTAGAGCAGGGGAGAGAGTTTACCCTTCCAGTCTTTGCCAATCGCCTGCGCAAGGAGCGATTCGCGCCCTTCTTTGGAGATAATGGTTCGCTGCAAAACATAGTAGGCAATTGCCGCCATCAGCAGCACAAGGCCGTAAATCGCGGTTGGGATTGCGGCGAGGTGATTTTCGCCCATCCACGCTGTCGTGAACGGAAACAGCGACAGCCAGAACAGGAGATGAAGGTTGGCCCACAGAATTCCGCCGCTGACTTCCTCCGTGGCTTGGAACAGATGGTGGTGGTTGTTCCAATAGATGCCGAGGTAGATAAAGCTTAGTACGTAGCTCAACAACACCGGCAGTACTGGTTTCAACGCAGAAAGGTTAACTGCATGCGGCACTTTCAGTTCCAGTACCATAATTGTGATTATGATGGCAAGGACGCCGTCACTGAACGCTTCGAGCCGGGTTGTTTTCACCTTTGCGTGGCTGATGACTTAAAGATTTGTGAGCCACTGGCCTGCTGTCTCGATCTCGGTGTTCGTTAGGCCGTGGCCGGCATTGAAGAAACGAATTGTCACATCCGCACCCGCGCTACGAAGAAGTTCGACAAGACGTTGGGTCTCGGATGCGGGAGTAATCGGGTCCTGATCGCCCGCGCCGATCCAAATGTGCGCAGACGAAAGGTCGGGCAATTTGTCCGGAATTAGCGGCACCATGGCGCGAAATAGAATCGCCGCGTGCATAATTTCCGGCCGAAGCAATAGCATGCTTGCGGCGATATTGGCTCCGTTCGAATAACCAACAGCAACGATGTCGTTCGGAGCAAGCTTGTAGTGGCGCACCGCCGCGGCGACAAAATCCGCCAGTTCGATCGTGCGCATTTTCAAATCCTCCAAATCGAACACGCCTTCAGCTAGTCTGCGAAAAAATCGGGGCATTCCATTCTCCAGAATTTTTCCACGCGGGCTAAGTAACGAAGCGTTCGGATCGAGTTCGCGTCCGAGCGGGATGAGATCGCGCTCGTTTCCACCGGTGCCGTGCAAGAGTAAGAGCGTTCGGTTCGAGCTACCCTGAACGAATTCGTGAAGAAAATCCGGCTCCGGCCTCATGATTTATGCGGCATCTGAATCGCTGGAAGAATTTTCTCGATCTGCGAGCGCGCAGATTCCAGCCACGGCGGAAGGCGCAGTCCAGTCCCGAGTTCTTCGGTCGTTTCATCGAAGGTAAAACCGGGAGGCTCGGTTGCGATTTCGAACAGTACGCCGCCGGGTTCGCGAAAATAGATTGAATGAAAATAAATGCGATCGATGACCGGCGTGACATTGTAACCAAGATCAACGAGCTGGTCTCGCCATTGAAGTTGGTCTTGTTCGTCACGCGCACGAAACGCGATGTGGTGCACAGACCCGGCCGCCACACGCCCAACGCCGGAATCAGGCAGACAAAGCAAATCAACGATGCGGCCCGGCGCGCTATCGTCAGGGGATCCGAACCGAAACCGGTTTCCCGATTCCTCGACCAACCGGTAACCGAACGTGTCCGTGAGCAAACGCGCGGTCCTTTCGTAACCTTCCAAAGCAGCCGACACACCGTGGAATCCGTGAAGCGCATGTTCCGGTGGAATCGGGCTGTCGGGCCATTGCTCAACTGGCGTGAGCGAATTTGAAGCGATTAGTTCCAGCAGGAGTCCGTCAGGATCGACAAATCGAATCACTTCTTCTCCGAAGCGCGCCGATGTTCGTTCTGCCGCGACATGCTGCCGTTTCAAGCGCTCCAGCCAGTAACCGATCGAGTCCAGTGAAATTGCAAATGCTGTCGCCTCGATTTGCCCGGTGCCACGAATCCCGCGTCGTACACCCGGCCATGGAAAGAATGTCAGGATGGTCCCAGGCGTTCCTTGTCGATCGCCAAAATAGAAATGATACGTTGCAGGATCATCGAAATTGACTGTGCGTTTTACAAAGCGAAGTCCGAGAAGTCCCACGTAGAAGTCCAGATTTCGCTGCGGATCGCTGGCGATTGCAGTCACATGATGAAGTCCAACAATTTTTTTCTCCACAGATTTCATACAATAGCCATGTCGATTTTAGCTCGCGAGCGTTTGTGTTTGGTATCTGGCGAAAGCGATTATGGCCCGTGACGATTGTTTTCTTGGCTCGCCGTGCCAATGAGAAGCCACGCAACGATCGCACTGACTACAGCCAGTGCTGTTCCAATCGCCATGATTAACCTGAAAGCATGCACAAAAGATTCGCCAATCGCTTGTCCAATCAATTGTCGGGTCATCTCGTCCAACTCTTCAGGGAGTGAGGCGCCTGCGAGTTTATTACGTTGAGATTGCAATGATTGCCACACGACGGGCGGCGCGTTCTCGTCGACCAATCGCCGATCGATCGCATGGTTAAAGGAGTGCAGCATGACGATTCCAAGGACGGCGATTGCCAGCAGTCCAGCTCCTCTTGCAACTGCGTTGTTCACGCCGGATGCAATGCCGACGCGATTCGGTGCGACTGAATTCATCACCGTGGTGGTCAGAGGCGCGACACTTACGGCCATGCCTGTTCCGAGCACAACAACTGCGGGGAAAAAGGTTTGCCAGTAACCGGCGTTCAAACCGGGCAACATAAAGAGCGCAAAGCCAAGAGCTACAATTAGCGGGCCGATAACCAGCGGGATCTTCGACCCATACTTTTCGACGAGCCCGCCCGCCCAGCGAGAAAGAAGAAAGATGATCAAGATAAACGGGAGGAAAGCCGCGCCAGCTGCAGTGGCCGAGTAATGCTGGACTTGAATCAGATTGAGCGGAAGAAAGAACAGAGAGCCGCCTAGCGCACCGTAAAGCAAGAACGTCAGCAGGTTCGCTCCGGTAAATGTTCGCGATCGAAATAGAGCGAGCGGCAGCATTGGATTAGGAAGCCGCGCCTGGATTATCAGGAAACCAGCTAGTAGAATGGCTGCTGCAATGAGCGCTGCGAGCACTGATCGATCGCCGAAGCCGACCTGTGAAGATTCGATTAGCCCATAAACTAACGCACCCAGGCCGAACGTTATCAAAATTGCGCCTAACCAATCGAGCCCCTTGCTCTCCTTGTCGGAACTCTCCGGAACCCGCCACAGCGAGATAAAGATTATCAAAAGCGCGATTGGAACATTGATGAAGAAAATCGCGCGCCAGGAGAGATGTTCGATTAGCCAGCCGCCGATCACTGGCCCAATAGCGGTCGTAATCGCACTGAAACCCGACCAGGTGCCGATCGCGCGTCCCCGTTCGTTTTCCGGAAACGAACTGCTAATGATTGCAAGACTGCCCGGAACGAGTAGCGCTGCACCGAGCCCTTGTGCTGCACGCGCCACAATCAGCTGATCTATGTTGGGAGCGAGGCCGCACCACGTGGACGCCAAAGCGAAGAGAGCAACACCAATCAGGAAAACTCGGCGCCGTCCGTAGTGATCTCCGAGAGACCCGCCGACGAGCAGAAG
>DASTZJ010000319.1:0-3740 GCA_035764345.1 Candidatus Udaeobacter sp. | reverse complement strand
TGCCGACGTAGCTCAGCTGGTAGAGCAGCGGTTTCGTAAACCGCAGGTCACGGGTTCGAATCCCGTCGTCGGCTCCAGCCTTCGCTCACAACAACGTGGAGAGCGAAAGCTGTCGCGCCGTAGCCTCGGCGGAGGCGGATCGTTTGATCTCAAGCAATTTTTGTTGCGAGCTACGGCTTGGCAGGCTCTCCATATCGAATTGCGGATTTCGGATTGCAGATTGTTTGGTATTCGATGATTGAACGTTGACCGCCTGCCGCCCCGTAGGCTTGCCGAAAACGGGTTGAGCGTTAAAAGTTTGGCGTTTTAGAATGACAGACTCGTTCTCCAATTCCGTTTCCATCATCGTTCCAACCTTGAACGAGGAGGAAAATATCGTGCCGTTGGTTTCGGAAATTGCTGCGTGCGCAGTTTCTTTTCGTGAAATCTTGTTCGTTGACGATCACTCTACTGACACAACTCGCGACAAGATTCGCGCTCTCGCGGGAAGCCAGCCAATCCGCTTAATCGAGCAGGACGGCGCAGGTCCTGGGTTAGCGGGCGCGATTATGTCGGGCGCGCGAGCCGCGCATGGAGAAATTCTTCTCGTGATGGACGCAGACCTGAGTCATCCGCCTGATCGGATCAAAGATTTGGTAGAGCCGCTGTTTGCCGGCACTGCAGACCTTGTGGTTGGGAGCCGCTATGTGAAAGGTGGCTCGACACCAGGCTGGCCAGTATGGCGCCGGGTTGTGTCGCGAGCAGGAGCGGCGCTGGCGTACCCGCTTACTGGCCTGCACGATTCAATGTGCGGCTTCTTTGCCGTCGGTCGTTCCCGGTTGCTGGAGCTCGCACCGCAAACCAGCGGTTTCAAAATTGTTTTCGAGACAATGGTGCGCGGCCGGGGAACGCTGCGGGTATGCGAAATTCCCATCGCCTTTCGTGAGCGCCTACACGGCAAATCGAAAATGTCGTTCGGCGTTGCGCTACGATTCTTTTTCCGCTGGCTTCACGCGATGGCCGACCATCTGGTCCGCGGCGCGGCGCGGCGTGAACGAAGCGCCAGCGTGAATGGCCCAGCTGAAGCTTTACATCCAGAGACTCCAGGAAAGTAGCGCGGATGCATCGCGCCAGACGCGGCTTGAAGTGTCGCCCAGCACGACCACGATCACATCTCTGCCAGGACGCGTGCCGCTCGCGATCAGACATTTGCCTGCGGAATCGGTATAACCGGTCTTCATCCCGTTGCAGTAGGGCAGCCGCCTGAGAAGCTTGTTCGTGTTTTCAAGCTCGCGTGTGCGACCGTTGGCGAAGCGAAAAACAAGCTGTGGAAGACAAACGATCGACCGGATTGTCTGATTCGCATAAGCAGCCCGCGCGACGAGCGCGAGGTCGCGCGCAGTGGAATATTGGCCCGGCACCGGCAAACCATTTGGATTCACAAAGTGCGAATGCACAGCTCCAAGTTGTTGGGCGCGTCTATTCATGACCTCCGCAAACGCTTCGATGCTGCCGGCATTATCTCGGGCCAAACATCGCGCGACGTCATTAGGACTTTTCACCAGCAACGCGCGCAGAAGATCGATGCGCTGATAAGTGTCGCCCGCCTTGATGTTCAACTTAACAGGCTCAGCCATTGTATCTGTTGGTTGCACTGTGACCGGTCGATCAAGAAAACCGCTCTCCGCTACAATGAGCGCCGTAAGTAATTTTTGCGTACTCGCCGGGGCCCTGAACTGATCCGGATTTTTTTCGTACAACGTTTTGCCGGTATTCGCGTCCACTACAATCACTGAAGCTGCGCTGATCTTTGGTATTCCTTCTGGAGTGTACTCGGTCGGCGCAGGGATTGTTTCCGGTGTTTCTTTCGACTTTGCGCGGGCCCGGTGCGAGCGGGCATGGGTCGATTTCGAGGTCTTTGCTTTGCGAGTCGGAGTGGCCTCAGCATCCTCTCCGCCATCGGACGGACTCGCCTTGGCGACGTTGTCTTTTGCTGTAACGGCCTTCGCTTTCCGGACCGGCCCGGAGACCCCACTGGGCCGTACGGACCCGGAGTCGGCGGCGTCCTGGCCCCATGCGTTCGGAACTGATGACAGGATGAGAACGCAAAGGAAGCAGAGCCAATTGCGTGACAATTTCATGGGTCGCAAATTAGCGACAAAACTTTCAACGGCGCAAGCGCCGGCCGCATATGTCAGTCTTATGTCTACGATTTTCGCCCGCGCTCGATCAATTCGATCTCGTAACCTTCCGGCGCGTCGATGAATGCGATTTTACCACTGCCAGTTGAATGCGGTCCATCGGATAGCGGGTAACCTTTTGCCTCCGCCTCTTTCGCGAACTTTTCCAGATCGTCAACTTCAAAAGCAAGATGTGTAAGGTCGGGGCCGACCACGATCGGCCCGCTGTCGTCAAATTTACAAATCTCAATCTCCTCATCGCCGTAGGGCGCTTTTAAGAACACAAGCTGCGATCCGCGACCGGAAGTATGACGGCGAAGCTCCTTGAGTCCCAGCACATCCTTGTAGAAAGAAACCGTTTTCTCCAAGTCGTGGACCCGATAACGTGTGTGCAGCAATTTCTTGACCATGGCTTATCTTATTGTTGCGGCACATGGATTCAAACTCTCGCTCTGGACAAAGCCGTTAAAACGGCTTGATTGCGCGTGCCGCGGAGCACCGCTCCTAAGCCCGGCGTTAATGAGAGTCCGCCAACTCGATTCCCTTTGTGTCATGTCGAGCGACGTCGAGACATCTCTTGCTGAGGTCTGAAGGTTTCAGAGCTTTCTCGGTTTCGCCTCCGGCTTCCCTCGAAATGACACTAGCGCAACTATGAAAAAAATCGGAATTCTCTTTGGCCAGGAGCACAGTTTCCCGCCGGCGTTTGTCGAGAGGGTAAATCAGAAAGCCCGCGGCAAAGACATCGTCGCGGAATTTGCAAGGATCGACAAGGTGATCCAAGGCGAGCCGTGCGGCTACGACGTGGTGATCGATCGCATCTCGCAAGATGTCCCATTCTATCGGGCGTGGCTCAAAAACGCCGCGCTCACCGGCACAGCAGTCGTGAATAATCCTTTCTGGTGGAGCGCCGATGAAAAATTCTTCAACAACGCGCTGGCGACAAAGATAGGTGTGGCGGTTCCGCGAACGGTGTTGCTTCCATCGAACCAACCGCCGCCGGACACGAACGATAAATCGTTTCGCAATCTCGGCTACCCAATGGATTGGGAAGCCATTTTCAATTACGTCGGGTGGCCTGCCTTCTTCAAGCCGTTCGCAGGGGGCGGCTGGAAGAACGTTTATCGATTACACAATCGGGACGAATTTTTTCGTGCTTACAGCGATACCGGCCAGCTGGTGATGATGCTCCAGGAGGAAGTGAAGTTCGAAATGTATTTCCGTTGTTACTCGATCGATCAACGCCATGTGCGGATCATGCCATATGAGCCGCGCCATCCTTATCACCTTCGATATCAAACCGAGTGGCGCGCACCGAAGGAAATTCTGCAAAAAGTCGAGGAGGGCGTCCTGAGATTGAATCAATTTCTGGGCTACGATCTAAACACGGTCGAGTTCGCCGTGCGCGACGGCGTGCCGCTCGCGATAGACTTTTGTAACCCAGCGCCTGATGCAGAAGCGGCCTCGGTCGGACAGGCAAATTTCGAATGGGTCGTCGAAGCCATTTCAGAAATGGCGATCCGTAAAGCACGGGAACACGTTCCCGGCCGGGACAACTTGAGCTGGGGCAAATTTCTGCAAGCG
>DASTZJ010000318.1:0-2903 GCA_035764345.1 Candidatus Udaeobacter sp. | reverse complement strand
TGACTTTCATCCTGCAGTCACCCGATGGTTCGAGCAGACATTTGGATCACCGACCGAGCCCCAACTGCGCGGCTGGCCGGCGATTCAATCGGGACGGCACGTGCTGATTTCCGCGCCAACAGGTTCAGGCAAGACGCTGGCGGCGTTTCTTGCTTCGCTGGATGTGCTGTTCCTCGAAGGCGCCCAGAGTGATTTACCGGATGAAACGCAAGTGGTTTACGTCTCGCCGCTCAAAGCGTTGAGTAACGATATCCGGAAAAACCTGCAAGAGCCGCTCGCTGGAATTCGTACGTTGCTGGGCGAAACAAATGGCCGCGAGATCGATGTGCGCGCCGAAGTCCGCACCGGCGATACAACCGCAGCGCAACGGCAGGCACTGATAAAGAAACCGCCGCACATTCTCGTTACTACGCCCGAATCCTTGTATTTGCTGCTCACTTCCGAATCGGGCCGGCGCATATTGAGTACGGCGCGAACGCTCATCATGGATGAGATCCACGCTGTGGTGGATGACCGGCGCGGCGCGCATCTCGCCCTGAGCATCGAGCGTTTAGCGGCGTTAACGAAATCCGCTTCAGGCGGACCGCTTCAGCGAATCGGTTTGTCTGCAACGCAGAAACCAATCGAAGAAGTGGCGCATTTTCTAGTCGGCGCGCATGCGGTGGACGAGGCCGGCAATTCGGAATGTGAAATCATCGACATCGGTCATCGGCGCGAATTGAATCTGGCGATTGAACTTCCGAAGTCGCCGCTTGAGGCGGTGATGTCGAATGAAGTCTGGGAGGAAATCTATCATCACCTTGCGGAGTTGATTCAGGCGCACAGGACCACTTTGGTGTTCGTGAACACGCGCCGAATGGCCGAACGCGTGACGCATCATCTCAGCGAACTGCTCGGTTCAGACGCTGTGACATCGCATCACGGAAGTCTTTCCGCGAAGCTGCGCCTGGATGCGGAAGATCGATTGAAGCGAGGTGAACTGAAAGCGCTCGTTGCCACGGCTTCGTTGGAGCTGGGCATCGATATCGGTTCGGTGGATCTCGTTTGCCAGCTCGGCACCACGCGATCCATTGCCAGTCTGCTGCAGCGGGTCGGGCGGGCCGAGCACAAGCGTGGCGGTTTGCCGAAGGGCCGGATCTTCCCATTGAGCCGCGACGAGCTGGTCGAATGCGCGGCATTGCTGCGTTGCGTCCATCATGGGGAGCTTGATCGCCTGAGCATTCCTGAAAAACCATTAGATGTCCTCGCCCAGCAAATTGTCGCCGCGGCTTCCGCCGAAGATTGGGATAAAAATGAGTTCTTCGACGTTGTCCGTTCAGCCTGGCCTTATCGAAATCTTGCGCGGGAGGAATTTGATGCCGTCGTGGAAATGCTCGCCGAAGGTTTCAGCACCAAGCGCAGCCGGCGCTCGGCGTTGATTCATCACGATGTGGTCAATCATCGTTTGCGTGGGCGGCGCGGCGCACGGCTCGTTGCTCTTACGTCCGGCGGCGCAATTCCCGACAATGCAGATTATCGTGTGGTGCTCGATCCGTCAGAAACTTTCCTCGGCACAGTAAATGAGGATTTCGCGGTGGAAAGTTTGGCCGGCGACATTTTTCAGCTGGGCAATGCCTCGTGGCGAATTCTGCGAATCAATTCTGGCGTCGTCCGCGTCGAAGACGCAAAAGGCCAGCCACCGGGAATTCCATTCTGGCTCGGCGAAGCTCCGGCGCGCACATCGGAGTTGTCGCAGGCCGTATCCGATTTGCGGATGGAACTGGAAAACAGACTCGCTGGTGGACAAAACCCCACCGAGTGGCTCGCCCAAGAAATGCAGTTGCCAGCTGACGCTGCTGAACAGTTGGGCGACTATTTCGCTGACGCTTATCGTTCGCTTGGCGCAATTCCTTCGCAGCAAACTCTGGTGATGGAACGCTTCTTCGATGAATCGGGCGGGATGCAGCTTGTCCTTCACTCGCCATTCGGCAATCGAATCAATCGCGCGTGGGGTCTTGCTTTGCGAAAGCGTTTTTGCCGCTCGTTCAATTTTGAGCTTCAGGCAGCGGCCACAGACGACGCGATTGTAATTTCGCTCGGCACACAGCATTCGTTTCCGCTCGAAGAAGTTTTTCGCTATCTGAATTCCAAAACGGTTCGCGACCTGCTCGTTCAAGCCTTGCTCGACGCGCCGATGTTCACCATTCGCTGGCGTTGGAATGCGACCCGTTCCCTCGCGGTGCCGCGGTTTCGTGGCGGCGCGAAAATCGCGGCCCCGCTCCAGCGCATGGAAGCGGAAAATCTTCTGGCTGCAGTGTTCCCGGATCAGCTTGCGTGTCTCGAACATATCGTCGGCGACCGCGAGATTCCTGATCATCCGCTGGTGAAACAGACGATCGACGATTGCCTAACCGAAGCGATGGATATTAAGGGCTTGGAAGAAGTGTTGCGCAAGATCGAGAGAGGCGAGATTCGATGCATCGCGCACGATTTGCCCGAACCGTCACCGTTCGCTGCGGAAATTCTTAACGCGCGACCTTACGCATTTCTCGATAATGCGCCGTTGGAGGAACGGCGCACACAAGCAGTTTACACCCGGCGCGCATCCGAACGCAGTGGCAACGACGGCTTGGGAATTCTCGATGGGGCGGCAATCGAGAAAGTGCAGCGCGAAGCCTGGCCGCAGGCGACGAACGCAGATGAATTGCATGACGCGTTGATGCTCATCGGTGTAATGACACCAGAGGAAACCGCAGTTTCCGTTTATTGCGAGGGAAACGGTGTTGCAGCAGAGCATCTGTTGAAAGAACTCATCACCTCCAATCGAGCAACGCAACTTCGAGTTGGAGCAAACCCGTTTTGGGCGGCAGCAGAGCGATTGTCGATGCTGAAGACGATTTATACGCAGGCCAGGCTGGATCCCG
>DASTZJ010000317.1:0-2976 GCA_035764345.1 Candidatus Udaeobacter sp. | reverse complement strand
CGCAGCGATCTTTGCTGTTTCAGCGCTCTTTGCCGTCGTTCATTTTCTAAAAGCCCCGGACCGGACATCCGAGATAGTAACATGGACGTCCGGCTTCAGTTCGATCGCCCACGCATTTAACGGAGTCGGAGATCCGATGATACTGGCGTCGGCGCTGGCGACATTATTTTTCATTGGATGGATTCTCGCAGATGCGCGTGTGCTTACGCATTCATTATGGTTGTCGATTGGCCTGCATGCCGGGTGGATTTTCGGCAGCGCCGCTTTTAGCCGGCTGGCTCGTCAGCAAACGCTCGCCCTTCCCTGGATAGGAAAGAACATGCTGGTCGGAATCATCCCGCTTGGTGTAGCTGCCGTTACTTGGGTAATAATGCGCATCTGGCTGAAATATGATCGCGCTTCGCAAGTTTGAATTATTCGAAGCGGCCGCGTCGCTTCTCTATCCGCCGGTATGCACGGTCTGCGGCGGCAAGACTCGAGCTGGCGAATATCTCTGCGAGCAATGCGAAGCAAAGGCCATGCGCATCGTTGCGCCGTTTTGCCAGCAATGCTCCGAGCCTTTCGAAGGCGCTATCGCGAACGCGTTCACGTGCGCCAATTGCGCCCATCGCGCGATTCACTTTGATGCAGCCGTAGCCGCGTTCCGCAGTCGCGGTATCGTCCGCCAGATCATTCACGACTTTAAGTACCGGCGCCAGGTTCACTTGCGACATCTTGTGGCACGCTGGCTCTACGCAGCATTTGACGATGAGCGTCTTCGCGAGCGCCGATTTGACATAATCGTGCCTGTGCCCTTGCATCCAACTCGCCGGCGGGAACGCGGATTCAATCAAGCGAGTTTGCTTGCTGAATTGTTAAGCACGCGGATATCGATTCCGTGCAAGCCCCTGTTAGAGCGCATTCGATATACAACTACACAAACTGCGCTCGACCGCGCCGAGCGAATGGAAAATTTGCATAATGCGTTTCGTTTACGAAAGAACACGGACGTGCGAGGCTTACACGTGCTATTAATCGATGATGTTCTTACAACGGGCTCTACGCTGAGTGAGTGCGCGCGCGTCTTGAAACGCGGGGGCGCGACCTCTGTTCACGCCGCAACGGCGGCGCGCGCATAAATTGCAATGGCCATTTTCAAAAAACCGGCAATCAAGGCAGAAGGCGGGAAGAAGAAGGAGATTCCGCGCGGCCTTTTTCAAAAATGTCCCGGCTGTTCGGAGGTTGTGCCGGAGATCGAGCTCGCGCAGAACCAGCGAGTCTGTCCACGCTGCGATTATCATTTTGCCCAACCAGCTAAGGAGCGAATTCAGAACCTGCTCGACCCGGATTCTTTTGTGGAAATGGACGCCGGCTTGAAATCAGTGGACGTCTTGCGTTTCCAGGGAATGGTCACCTACAAAGATCGCCTCAAGAAGTATCAGGAAAGCACAGGCCTTCTGGATGCTGTAATCAGCGGCCACGGAACTCTTGACGGCCACAAAGTTGCAATTGCGGTGATGGATTTCGGCTTTCTCGCTGCGACGATGGGTTCGGTGGTTGGCGAGAGAATCACGCGCACAATTGAATATGGAACCGCCGAGCGGTGCGCCGTAATCATCGTTGCCGCTTCCGGTGGAGCTCGCATGTACGAAGGAATGCTGAGCTTGATGCAGATGGCTAAAACAAGCGGCGCACTCGCTCGCCACGCGGAAGCCAAGCTCCCTTACATTTCGGTCCTGACAAATCCGACCACGGCGGGTGTGATGGCGAGCTTCGCGTCGCTGGGCGATGTCATTATAGCCGAACCCAGAAGCATGATCGGCTTCGCGGGTCCGCGCGTCATAAGAGAAACCACGCACCAGGACTTGCCTGAGAGGTTTCAGACTGCCGAGTTTCTCGAGGAGCACGGTTTGATCGACATGATTATGCACCGCAAAAAAATGCGCGAGCAGATCAGCCGATTGCTCAATTATTTCACTGTCGCGCCGTGAATCGAGCCGGCGGGAGCCGAGCGAAAGGGAGGGCAGCTCTGTGAGGATTGGCGCGTCAGGAGACTCGCCGACCAATTACCGTGAGGCGTTAGCCTGGCTCTACGGCCTCCAGCGCTTCGGGATCAAGCTCGGCTTGGAAAACATCGAGCGTTTGCTCGATGAACTATCAAGGAGGGGCGACCTCCAGATCGCCCCCGGCGGCTTGCGAGCCGCCGTTCCTTGGAAGCTAATTCGCGTCGCGGGAACAAATGGCAAAGGCTCCGTTTGCGCCATGATCGACTCGATCTGTCGCGCACACGGATATCGCACTGGTCTGTTCACCTCCCCTCACCTCGTCACGTTTCGGGAACGCATTTGTGTGAATGGCGAAATGATTTCAGAAGACGCGGTCGCAAATGGCCTAACGATTATCCGCAACCTTGTCACAAACTGGGATCCGCATCCGACATTTTTCGAGGTTGTGACCGCGCTTGCTCTCAAGCACTTCTCGGACACAAGGGTCGAGATCGCGATTTTGGAGACCGGTCTCGGGGGCCGGCTCGATGCCACGAACGCCATCCAATCGAATGTCTCAGTGATCACGCCAATCGATTTCGATCACGAGAAATGGTTGGGCAAAACGCTTTCCGAAATCGCAACTGAAAAAGCGGGAATTATTAAGCCAAAGGTTCCAGTTGTTTGTGCGCCCCAGCGACCGGAAGCCGAAGAAGTGATTCGCGCGCGCGCGACTAAGTGCGGAGCGCCACTACAATTCGTGACCAAGTTGTATGACAAGACAGCAATCGCACTCGCTGGATCGCATCAAAAGCAGAACGCGGCTCTTGCGATTGCCGCGCTTCGCGCAGCGAAGATCGATATCGACAGCTCAGCAATCGCGCGGGGCCTTAGCTGCATCGAATGGCCAGCGCGTTTTCAAAGATGGGACGAACGCACAATCATCGACGGCGCGCATAACCCCGCTGCGGCGCGATTGGTCGTCCGAACATGGCGCGAGATCTTTGGCGAT